>JASEHI010000042.1 GCA_030018695.1 Anaerolineales bacterium | reverse complement strand
TTGGATTGAGCCAATTTGACCGTCTTTCAAAACCTGCGGGACGGTTGCTTCAACTTGAGAAATGAAATACACCCATATGATTTCCTACAAGATGGATAAACGTGGCTATATCACTGTACCCGCTGAGATTCGACGCCGCCATAATATAACGCCTGGGGATAAACTTCTCTGGATTGAGGATAACGGGATTTTTATCATTGTGCCTGTTCGATAACCAGCAAAGCCTCCTCACAAGACAAGGAAGCAAGTAGAGCGGGTGGTATAATCTTTTCATCGTGAAATCAGGAAAAATCTACAGCCATCCAGCCTGGGAAAATGTGATCGAATGGGAAACTTTAGAAGCCCATCTTGCTCACCTGCAAGAACTACTTCCCGAGGTTCGCGATGTATGAGGATCTAGCCCACATTGCGCAAGCCGAATATGGGGATATAGCCACTGGTTGGAGGCTCTTCCACCGACGAGCGAATGTTTCTTTGAAGCTGCGTTGGATTTTATTCAGGAGCGACTGACACAGTTATCGCTCTAATCCCCCACTGATTTCCCCTATGATTGACCTCTCCATCAACCCCTCCCTCGTTCGCAAGATCCTGACCGGGTTCATCCACAGCGAAATCACCCGCGCCGGATTCTCGCGCGCGGTGGTGAATCTCTCCGGCGGCCTCGACTCGGCGGTCTCATTCGCATTGGCCGTCGAGGCCCTCGGCGCAGAGAACGTCCTGGCTCTGCGCCTGCCCTATAAGACCTCGTCGCCAGATTCGCTCGAACACGCTCAACTGCTGATTGACCGGCTCGGCGCCCAATCCGTCACCATCCCCATCACCGAGATGGTCGAGCCGCTCATCGCCCGTGAGCCAGAAATGTCTGACGTGCGCAAGGGTAACATCATGGCGCGGGCGCGCATGATCGTGGCCTACGACCAGTCCGAGGCGTTCAAGGGACTGGTGGTCGGCACCGGCAACAAGACCGAGATCCTGCTCGGCTACACCACCCTCTATGGCGATTCAGCCTGCGCGATAAATCCGCTCGGCGACCTGTACAAGACCCAGGTCAGGCAGTTGGCGCGGGCGCTGGATATTCCCGCAGTTATCATCGAAAAACCACCATCCGCTGATTTATGGGCCAGTCAGACCGATGAGGGCGAACTCGGCTTCACCTACGAAGAAGTGGATAAAATGCTCTACCTGCTGGTGGACCAGCGTTACAGCCCAGAAGAATGTATCGAAGCGGGATTCGCTGAAAAGTTCGTCCGCAGCGTCATCGCGCGCATCCGCCGCAACCAATTCAAGCGCGTCCCGCCGCCGGTCGCCAAAATTTCCAGCCGCACAGTCGGATATGATTTTCTATACTTGAGAGATTGGGGAACCTGATCCAGTGACATTTCATTTATCCCCAACCTGCTGCCACGCGAAGACCTGCCCAGCGCCTTCTCGCTCCAATCCATCGCCATGAACACCGGTTCCATCATCGGCCCGGCCATGAGCGGACTTGTCATCGGCTACTGGGGACAGGAATACACCTATCTCATCAATGCCGTCTCGTTCCTGGCAGTTATAACCGCGCTGATCTCCATGGGGCCTGTGCTGCAAGAGACAAAAGCGGTTGGCAACCTGGCTTCCGCCCTGACCGACATCCGCGAGGGCATTCGCTACATCCTGCGCCAGCAGATCATCCTCTCCAGCATGATCCTGGATTTCTTCGCCACCTTCTTCTCCTCGGCTAACACGCTGCTGCCGTACGTCGCCAGGGACATTCTGCACGTCAACGAGGTGGCCTACGGCTGGCTGGCCTCGGCCCAGTCCATCGGCGCGGTGACAGCGGGAGTCATCCTGTCGCAGTTCACCAACATCCGCAGGCAGGGACGCCTCCTGCTCGGCTCGGTGACCGTGTTCGGGCTGGCGATCATCCTCTTCGGCTTCGGCTACCGCGCCGGGCCGCAGGCGATCATCGCCGGCATCTCGGCTGGCTATATTCTGACCTTCCTGGCGCTCATCCTGGTCGGCGCGGGGGATTCGGTCAGCACGATCCTGCGCAACACCATCCGCCAGTTGCAGACGTCCGATAACATGCGCGGGCGGATGACCAGCATCAATCAGATCTTCTTCCAGGGCGGGCCGCAGTTGGGCGAAGTGGAGGCCGGCATTGTGGCGCAGGTTTTCAGCGTTCCGGCGGCCATCGTCAGCGGCGGGGTTGGCTGCATCCTGGGCGTGATCTGGATCTCCCGCAAATGGCCGCAATTAAGGAACTATAACGGCGACGAACCTATCCTGGCTGGAGCGACCGCCGAGTAAGCCTTCGCGAAGCACCCTGTGGGTCGGCAGATTGATATCATACAAAGTAAGCGGCAACCGCTCACGTTCTCCAGAAATATACTCCATCCCTACGCTCTCCTTACGATTGCCTTACGGAGCGGGCAATTTGTTCAACATCTGTTGACTTCGCGGCTGATTTGTTTTATACTACGAACAGGAATTCAGCCTATGCGAGTTTTTTCCACAATTTCTCGTTGGATATCTTGAAAGGCACGCGCCTCGGCGCGTGCCTTTCGTCATAAATCCTGTCATAAGGAGAAAAAAATGGACTCTGGAATGATCGGCAAAATCGAAAAGGCGAAGCGTTATGCCCAGGAACGAAACCGCTTCCGCTTCGAAGCGTTCACCGTCAACATCAAAGGGGAGAACAACGACCATCGCGTCAGCTTTTCAGATAATAGATGGATGTGTGACTGCAATTTCTTTCACACGCGCGGCGTTTGCACCCACACCATGGCCCTCGAAGAAGTGCTCAAGGGTATGCTTCCCATACCCGTGGAAGCCTAAAACTGAATACCAGCTCGTTTGCGACTTCCGAGACCGCGATGGTTTCGGAAGTCTGTTTTTCAGGTAAAATCTAACTTATGAGACCCATTTCACGGCGTGACTTCTTGAAACTCAGCGCCCTGGCCCTCGGCAGCCTGACGTTTACCCCATTTTTCCCGGAAATCACCGCATTCGAGGATGCCAACCTGGTACGTGTGGCGATCAAGTCCGTCAGCGTTTACCGCAGCCCAACCGATAAAAGTCCGATTGTCGCCACCTGGAATCGGGACGATCTGGTCAACGTATACGCAGAGGTCACTGCCGACGAACCAAAATACAACCCAGTGTGGTATCGCGTTTGGGGCGGGTACATGCACCGGGCGCGCCTGCAACGGGTCAAAGTGCGCTATAACCCGCCGCTGACGGTCATCCCGGAAAAAGGTCTGCTCGCCGAAGTGACGGTGCCTTATACGCAATCCTTCCGCTTCAGCAAAAGCAATGGCTGGCAGCCGCTCTACCGGTTGTATTACGAAACCGTCCATTGGGTTGTCGGAGTAGACAAAGGCCCGGATGGCCAACCCTGGTACCGTTTGTTGGACGAATTGCTGGAGATCAACTACCACGTTCCAGCCATCCACATGCGTCCGATCCCGGCCGATGAACTTGCCCCAATCACACCGGAGCTGCCCTTCGAGAAGAAACGCATCGAAGTCTCGCTCGCCATCCAAACCCTGACCGCTTACGAAAACAACCAAAATGTCTTCCAGACCAGGATTTCCTCCGGCCTGGCCGGCCTGCCTTCCGGCAATAACATCCCAACTGTAACGCCGAAAGGCCGCTTCAATATCCTGACAAAAATGCCCTCCAAGCACATGGGGGATGGCAGCCTGGCCCCCGATATCGAAGCCTACGAACTGCTCGGCGTCCCCTGGAACTGTTTCTTCACCGAACAGGGCCACGCCTTTCACGGCACCTATTGGCACGAAAACTTTGGCGTTCCGATGAGCCACGGCTGTATCAACATGCGCATGGCCGACGCCAAATGGCTTTTCCGCTGGACGCGTCCAGTCGCCAGTTATGCTGAAATCCATCCGCTGACGCTTGACCGCAAGGGCTACGGCACGCGGGTGGACATCTACTGAATAACATGCCCACCCTGACCTGGCCCTCGAAATCGCTCCCGGACCTTCAGCCTGCTGACCTGGTTCTCGAGGCGGTGACCTACCCCCAAGCGCAGGGTTACCCCCCGTTGGGGGGCTTCGCCGAGGCCGTCCCAGAAAACCATCTGTATTTAGGGGATAATCTCAAATTGATGGCGGCTCTCCTGCCCCAATACGAGGGGCGCCTCGACTTGATCTACGCTGACCCGCCTTTCTTCACCAACAAACGCTATCCGGCGCGTATTGGCCGCGGCGAGGACTCGCGCCATCCGCAGGAGTGGCAACTGGCCGAGGGCTACGCCGACCATTGGTCAGACATTGACGCTTACCTGAATTTCCTCTATCCGCGCCTGGCCTTGATGCACCGTCTGCTTGCGCCGAGCGGCACGCTTTACCTGCATTTGGACTGGCACGCAGATGCTTATGCACGCCTGTTATTGGATGAAATCTTCGGCCGCGAACGCTTGCTCAACCAGATCGTCTGGCTTTACCACGGCCCTTCACCCATCCGTCATGCCTTCAACCGCAAACACGATACCATCCTGGTTTACACCAAAAGCAGCGATTACACTTTCAACACGGATGCCGTGCGCCAGCCTTACAATCCCAACACGGTCAAGACCTTCAACTCATCGCCCAAAGCCGGTTTTGGAAAAATGCCCGACCTGGCACGCGGCAAAGTCCCCGAGGACTGGTGGTACTTCCCGGTCGTTGCCCGGCTGCACAACGAGCGCAGCGGTTACCCGACCCAAAAACCAGAAGCCTTGCTCGAACGCATCCTGCTGGCTTCGTCCAACCCTGGCGATCTGGTCGCGGATTTTTTCTGCGGTTCAGGGACTCTCCCGCTGGTCGCGGCGCGGCTTGCTCGCCGCTTCCTGGCCGGGGATGTGACCTGGCGCGCCGTTCACACCACGCGCAGCAGGTTGGTGGCCTTGCCTGCCCCGCCTTTCGCTTTTTATCGGGATTCAACGGCGCAAATTCCCCTCTCACCCTTCGGGCTGAGCCTCAGGGCGAAGCCTGCAACCCTTCGGGCTAAATCCTTCGACGTGGCTCAGGACAGGCCTCAGGGCGAAACCTGCAACCCTTCGCATCCGCTTACTTATGCCTGCGGCACCCCGGACTGCCTGGGGCAGGCTGGCGCAGGCAGGGCAAGCCTGCAACCCTTCGCATTCGCTCAGGGCAAGCTTGCCAACCGGACGATTTCCATCGTAAACCCTCCCGCCCTGGATTACTGGGAGGTGGACCCGGCCTGGGATGGGATCACCTTCCGCAGCGCGAACCAGGCCCAACGTCCAATCCGTAGCGGAGTCATCCCACTAAAATTGGAATCGCCCATTGCGCCAAAATACATCTGCATCCGGGCAATTACAGTCAAGGGGGAACAGATACAAATAACAATTCGTAGCGGCAGTTCATGAACCGCGCGGCGAGTTAAACGTCCAAACGGTAACCCACCCCACGCACAGTTTTCAATAATTTTGGGTTTCCAGAGTCGGCCTCGATAGCCCGCCGCAGCCAGGAGATATGTACATCCAGTGTGCGCATATCCTCGGTGTATTCCGTCTCCCAGACTTGCGAGAAAAGCGCTCTCCGCTCGACCAGCTCGCCGCGATGGTCGAGCAGGATCTTCAATAACCGCATCAAGCGCGGCGTCAGGCGTGTTTGTTTCCCCAGACACCGAACGGTGCGGTTTTCCATATCCAGCCGGATCAGACCCGCGTGGATATAGTTTTTGCCGTCCCCAGGCAGCAGGTGGCGAATGCGGTTGACCAGTTTCTGGATGGTGAACGGCAGCGACAAGACTATATTTGCATTCGTATTTGTAGTTGTAGTTGCCTTTGCATTTACATTTGCCTTTGTAGTTGCATTTGCCTTTGCATCGTTTTTTTCCCGGTCGGGATCGAGGATCAGGAGGATGGGCAGGTTCTGCGTCTTCTCGCGCAGCGACTGGCAGATACGCTTGCCGCTGGTGCGTAAAGAGGCCGCGTTGACCACTATCGCATCCGGGTCGAAACTACCCTCCAGGCGCGCCAAAGCCTGGTTGCCACTGGAGACCAGTTCAACTTCATAACCTTTATTACGCAGGGCGGCAGCGAAAGCAGGATGGTCTGCGTGCTTACCCTCTATGACCAGAAGCGTCGCTTTATTCATTGTGATGGAGGAATATAACTGAGGTAGACAACGGTTTTGACTATTATACTCCAATCTTAAATAATTCAAACATTTTTTGGCGGTGAACTTTGGAATTTGCATGAAACCCGACCTTCCCACCCGACAAATGGTCTGGTAAAATCAGCCGCCGGAGCGTTGTACCCTTCGCTCCAAAAATCTATAGCCAGAAAGGGCTTGAACAAAAATGAAAGTACTGCTCACCAAGGACGTTTACAAACTAGGCCACGCCGGTGATGTTAAACGCGTCGCGGATGGCTACGGCCGCAATTTCCTGATCCCGCAGGGACTGGCTGTATTAGCCACGCCAGGCGCGCTGAAACAAGCCGAGAATATCCGCCAAAAGGCTGCCGAACAGCGCGCCATCATGAACGAAGAGATGGGCGTTATTGCTGGACATCTGAAGGGTCTGGAACTGGCTTTCGCCGCGCGCGCCGGCGAAACAGGCAAACTTTACGGCTCGATCACCCCACAAGAGGTGGCGGACGCCATCCAAAAGAAGAGCGGTTACGCCATCAAGCGCCAGCAGCTTGACATGCAACCTCTGCGCACGCTCGGCGAACACACAATCCATATTCGCCTGACGATGGATTTGATCCCAGAGATCAAGGTGACCGTCTACCGGGAAGGGGAAGCGGGTCGCAGCCTGCCGGTCGCCCCTGCGGTTGAACCAGCCAAGACCAAGCCTGTCAAAGTTGAGCCGGTCGAAGTCGAACCGGTCGAAGCCGAGCCGGTCGAAGCCGAGCCGGTCGCGACCGAGCTTGTCGAAGATGAACCTGTCGCGGCCGAGAGCGAAGCGGAAAGCGGCGAGACCGCCGAACCCGCTCCCGAAGCCGAAGCGTAATTTTTTTGAAGGAAGTCCACAGACAAACATCACCGGTCGAACCAGCCAGGGGAACCGGTGATGTTCTGTTCTCTGAAGATGACAGAAACAATTGGCCAACAACTCAAAAAAGCCCGCGAAGCCCGTAACCTGACCCTCGCGCAGGTTATCCAGGTCACGCGCATCCGCGCCCATCATCTTGAGGCAATCGAGGCGGATAACTTCGAGGCGCTCCCCTCGCCCGTTCAAGCGCGCGGCTTTTTACGACTCTATGCAGAATACCTCGACCTCTCTTTGGAAAAATTGATTGCCCAACAGCGCGCTGAGAGCGTGGAGCAAGATGCCTTGCAACCGCTAACCGCGTCTTCTGCGCTTGAAACCGAAGCGATCGAAGCCGAACCTGAGCCGGCCGGGGATGAAATGGCAGCCATGGAAGCGGAAGCGGAGCCTGCTGAGAGCGAAATTCCCGCATCCATACCGCTCACACCCCCACCCGCTCCTTTTTCGCAGACGATATTCATCGCCATCGGCGAGCAATTACGCCAGCGCCGCGATGCGCTTGGCCTGACGCTCGACGAAGTGGAACACCACACCCACGTCCGCATACATTATTTACAGGCGTTGGAAGCCGGCGATTTCGAGCATCTGCCGACCTCGGTCCAGGCGCGCGGGATGTTGAACAACTACGCCCATTTCCTGGATCTGCACGTGGATGAAATCCTGCTGCGCTTCGCCGAAGGTCTGCAGGCTCAACGCTTGGAACGCCAGCCCCAAAGGCTCGAAAAACCACCGCGCGCCAGACCCAAGACCAATGTTACAACCTCGCTTCAGCGATTCCTCTCCATTGACTTGATTTTCGGCGGCGGATTGATCCTGCTCTTGCTCATCTTTGCCGTCTGGGGCACGAGCCGGGTGATCAATTTGCGCGCGGCGCCCGAACCCGAAGCCAGCGCGCCTTCGATCTCAGACGTGCTGCTGGCCTCGCCGATAGCTGGGGCTGAAACTGCCGAGGCAGTCCAAACCAGCCAGTTAATAACACCCATCCCTGCCAGCGGACAAATCCCAGCCATTGCCCTCCCAACCACGATCCCCGGGCATGTACAGGTCGTCGTCGTAGCCCTTGAGCGGGTCTGGGTGCGCGTCACGGTGGATGGCAAGGTCAAACTGGAAGGCCGGCTTATCGCCGGCAGCGCCTATCCATTCGATGGGGACGAGCAAATCGAGGTATTGACCGGGGATGGTTCCGCCGTGCAGATCATCTACAACCAGGCTGATCTGGGCGTGATGGGCACCTTCGGTGAAGTCGTCAACCGCATTTACACGCCCAAGAACATCTTGAACCCCACGCCGACTCCGAAACCCACCTCGACACCCACGCCGCGCTTCACACCAATACCATCGAAAACACCGACCCGCATCTATTCACCCACACCGACAATAAGGCCATAGATTCCTTGAATCGAAAAACTTTCCACCTGACCTCCCTCGGGTGCGCGAAGAACTCCGTTGATTCCGACTCGATGGCGCAATTGCTGGAGCGGGATGGCTACCGACTGGTAAAAGCGCCCCAGCAGGCCAGCGTTTTGATCGTCAACACCTGCGGCTTTATCGGCCCGGCGCGCCAGGAATCATTCGCTGAACTGCGCGCCCTGGCTGAAGTGAAACGCCCCGACCAGATCCTGATCGCAGCCGGCTGCCTGACCCAACGTTATGGGCTTGAAGTGACCAGGCAGGTGCCTGGCATTGATGGCGTTCTGGGTACCCGCCGCTGGATGGACATCATTGAGGTTGTCCGCCAGTTGCGCAAAGGCCCACATCCTTCGGCAGGCTCAGGACTCCATCCTGAACCGCTCTATCATCTGCCCACAGCCGCCACGGTCGGCGCCGATGAGGGTGATACTTTACGCGCGAGTTTAGCCGGAGCCAGCGCCTATCTCAAGATCGCGGATGGCTGCCGCCGCCCGTGCGCCTTTTGCGCGATCCCGCTGATCAAAGGCACAGCCGTCAGCCGCCCGATGAATAACATTCTCGACGACGCCCGCCGCCTGCGCGCTATGGGTGTCCGTGAACTAATCTTGATCGCCCAGGATACGACCGACTACGGTCACGACCTGGGACTAAAAGACGGCCTGGCAACGTTACTCACCCGCCTGGTGGACGAGGTTGCGCAAACCTCCCCCCGAAGAGGAGGGAGCGAGGCCGGCCTGGATTGGATCCGCATCCTGTACGCCTATCCGGGTTACGTCACCGACCGTTTGATCGAAGTCATGGCGACCCACCCACAGATCCTCCCCTACCTCGACATGCCGCTCCAGCACGCCCATCCCGATACCCTGAAACGCATGCGCCGCCCGGCCAACATGGATTGGGTCTACCAGACGCTCGCCAGGATGCGGGCGGCCATGCCCAACTTAGCTATCCGCACGACGTTCATCGTCGGCTATCCCGGGGAGACGGAAGCGGAGTTTCAAACACTGCTGGACTTCGTCTCGGAGGCGCGCTTCGACCGCGTCGGGGGCTTCCCATTCTCATTCGAACACGGCACAGCCAGTGAACCGCTCGGCGACCCGATCCCGGCTGAGGTAAAAGATGAACGTTACCAACGCCTGATGACCCTCCAGCAGAATATCTCGTTACAGATCAACCAGTCATTTGTCGGGCAAACGCTGGATATGCTTGTCGAGGGCTTCGATGAAGGGTTATACATTGGGCGTTCGTACCGCGACGCGCCGGAAATTGACGGCCTGGTCCTCGCCGACCGAGTAGGCGCTGTCCTCCCGGAAGGACACCGGGACGGTGTGAGTTCATCGAAGGGCGCTGCTCAGGAGCGAGCCGAAATCGGACAGATCCTCCCCGTCCGCATCACCGGCGCGATGACTTACGATCTGGAAGGTGTCTTTTCGCAAGGTGTAACCGCCGGCGCCAAATGACATGTCCCGAACAGACCGATTCGCCATTCTGGTCGCCCTGGCCGCGATCCTGGCGGCTTATCTAACAGCCGCTCAGGTCTTCGAACTGATCCCCCACATCGAAGACGAGATGGCTTTCGTCTGGCAGGCGCAGGTCTACGCGCGCGGCGAGTTGACCGTCCCCTCCCCCGCGCATCCCAAGAACCTGATGACGCCGTTCGTGGTGGATTATCACCGAGTAGGTGCTTCGCAAGGCCAGCGCTTCGCCAAATATCCGCCCGGCTGGCCGGTGGTGCTGGCTTTTGGCTACCTGCTCGGCGGGCGCGCCTGGGTCAACCCGCTGCTGGCCGGACTGGCAGTCTGGCTGACTTACCGCTTGGGCCAGAAAGTGTTCACGCCGGCGGTTGGCCTGCTGGCCGCTTTCTTGACGCTGGTCTCCCCGCTTTTCCTCATGCTTTCCGGTTCACTCCTCTCCCATACCTGGTCATTGGTATTAAGTCTGACTTTAACCCTGGCCTGGCTGGACACGTTCGTCTACAAGACGCGCCTGCCGCGCGGCTTGACCGCGCTCGTCGCGGCGCTGACCCTGGGCCTGCTCGCCCTGACCCGGCCTTTGACCGCCGTTGGCGTGGCTCTGCTCTTTTTCCTCCACGCGCTATTCCTTCTTTGGCGGGGTGGCTGGGACGTGCGCCGGCTGGTGCTTTTTGTTGGCGCGGTCAGCCTGCTGGTCAGCGCGCTCTTCCTGCTCTGGCAATACGCACTGACCGGCAATCCTTTCACCAATCCGTATACCCTGTGGTGGTCATACGACAGCGTCGGCTTTGGCCCCGCTGTTGGCCGCCAGGATGGAGGGCACAACCTGTTCTGGGGTTGGATCACCCTGAAGCACGCCCTGACGACCGGATGGAGAGATTTTTTTGGCTGGGGGAATTTTTCATGGCTCTTCCTTCCTTTTGGCCTGTGGGCAGCGCGCCGTAACCGGCCGGCGTGGTTGATCGGCAGTGTCTTTGCCAGCCTGGCCGGGGCGTATCTGCTCTACTGGGCAGGCTCGACGACCTTCGGCCCGCGCTATTATTTCGAGGGATTTCAAAGCATCACCCTGCTCAGCGCGGCGGGATGCCTCGGGCTGGCCGGCTGGTCAAAAACGAAAGGCTGGAAGAACAGTCGCTTCATTGGCGTGGGTGCCCTGTTGCTTTTTCTGGTGGGATACAATCTGTTTTCATACCTCCCCACTCGCCTGCAGGAGATGCGCGGCCTGTATGGAGTCGAGCGCGCCGACCTGCTCCCCTTCCTCACCCCGGAAGCCAGAGCGCTCACCCCGGCAATCGTTGTCGTCCACATCCAGGAAACATGGACCGATTATGGCGCACTGCTGGATTTGCAGGACCCCTGGCTGACCTCCCCCTTTATCTTTGCGCTTGGCCAGAGCGAGGCCTTGCGCGCCGATTATCCCGACCGGCGGCTGATCCATTATTACCCGGACGAGTCTTATACATTCTATATGTACACAACACCCAGCCGGTGAAAGCCGGGGCAGGCAGCCCCTTGGAATCGCCGTCTGACACACGCGTTCCGTGTTCATGGAAGCTCGTGATATAATCGTATTACAATTACCCGTTCGATAGGAGAATCGTATGGATGCCGTGACTGTTTCCCCAAAATATCAGGTGGTCATCCCACAGAAAGTACGCCGGATGCTCGGCGTAAAGCCAGGACAAAAGATGCGCGTGATCGCGTATGGCAACCAGGTTGTTTTGATTCCCGAACGCCAAATCCAGGAAGCGCGGGGATCGCTGAAAGGAATTGACACCGACATTCCGCGCGAGGAAGAAGACCGCGTATGAACGTGGTCGATTCATCTGGCTGGCTGGAATATTTTGCGGAGGGCGAAAATGCCGGTTTTTTCGCAGCGGCAATTGAAGATACGGAGAACTTGCTGGTCCCGGTTATTTGCCTGTACGAAGTGTTCAAGCGCGTGACGCAGCAGCGCGGTCTGAGCGCCGCGCAGACCAACATCGGCGACATGTACGCCGGACGGGTCATTGACCTGGACGCCTCCATCGCCCTCAACGCAGCGCAAATTTCCATCGAATTGCAGTTGCCGATGGCTGATAGTCTCATCCTTGCCACGGCCCGCGCCCGCCTCGAGAGGTGTCAACACCGTCTTCGCTGCCGTAGAGCATTTTTCGGTATTCTTTCACATTGATCGTCCTTGGGTCAAGCGTTCCCGGCTGATCCCAGGCACGGACGCCTGGCTCGCCCAAGGTGTAGAAAAAGCACGCCACCTGCCCGGGACGCAGGGACTTGTCCTGTTATTCCAGCTGGCGGGCGGCACGCGCTGCCGGGGAGGGGGAACGGTAGTGCGGACGGGTAGAGCCCGTTCGCACTCCCACTTTTTTTCGAATTATTGAGTCCGTACCCTATCAGAAGAATTATGGTGTTGGGAGGGTAGGGGTAGGAGTAGGAGAAGGAACAGGCGTTTCACTGACAGATGGCGGCGGGCTGCCGCCATCGCCGACGCAATTCTCGTGCACCGCAGTAGCCGTTGGGAAAGCGGTGGCATTTTTCTCGCTGGGGGCGTTGAGGAAAACTTCGTCATAAAGCTGTTGCGCCGCGCAGTAATCGCCAGACATCCATATCCGCTCCGCGTACTTGATCGCGGCATAGCGCCAGCGCTCGGTGGCTGTCATACACGAGGAATCCATTAAACTGGGCCAGTGGGGATAGATCTGACTGAAATAGTTCATCGCTTGAAACCAGTCCAGTTCCCAGAAGCTGGCCCCGATGATATAGAAGCGCGACCAGGTACGCAGCGACTCGGAATAGCTGTCTAGCGGCCCAAAACGCTCAGCCAGGGTCAGGTCGTAGATGCCGCCTTCCAGGTTGATGTTCGCGCATTTCTCGTTGATGATCTTGCTTACGCCGCGAGTACGCAGGGCAATGTAATACATCCCATCCACTTGCGCGGCGCGGTACACGGGATCGGTCTTGCGCAGGGAATCCAGGTTGGATATCGCGCCATCCCAATCTTGAGCAGCCATGAGCTGCCTGGCGCGGGTAAATATTTCTTCCACGCCGCGCAGGTCAGGGGTCGGGGTGAGGATCGGGGTGGGAGAGGCTGTCGGCGTAGGCGAAATGCTCATTTTCACCAGGATTTCAGTTAACTTATCCTGAGCGCCTGGGTAAGCGGGGTCATGATTGATGACGAACTGAAAATGCTGCAGCGCGACCTCGTAGCGCTCCTCGTTCAAGGCCTGGACTCCGAGCTGGAACTGCTCACTCAACTGTTGGAACACCACAGTCGCCTGGGCATCGCGGCGCACGGTCAGGCCGGATTGATAACCGCCCAAGATACCCAGCGCGATCAGGAGAATAACACCCAGCCCGGCAATCCATAGCGAAGGCCTCCTGGCAGGCGAAGCCGGGGATTGGGGTTGGGTTGCGTTCATGCGTGGTTGTGTATCATTTATGTCAGACATGGCAGCGATTATACCCCAAGTACAAGGTAATGCGAAATTAATTTCGCACTACACCTGGCAGTTTATCACGGCAAATTCCAGAGAGACCGTTTTCTTCGAGAAAACGGGTTCCTTATAAGCGGAATAACAAGCGGACTTCCGGCCAGATAACGGGAAGCGCGGCCAGCCCGCCGGCCATCAAGGCAACCAGCGTGAGCGGCAGCACAGGTAAGGGAAGAAATTTCATCAGAAGAAAGCCGAGCAGAGCAGCAACTCCGGCCGCCAGCACAGCCCGGGCCAGCGTCGGACCCACCTGAAGCAAGCCTGGATAACGCCGGTTGAGCAGGTAGAGCAACACAAAAGCCTGCGCGCTGAAAGTGAGCGCGGCGGCCAACGGGATTCCGTACAATCCAACGGAAGATGATAAAAGCCACGCCAGGAAGAAGAAGGAGACCGCCTGGATCAGCGCGGCGACCAAGGGAGTGCGCGCGTTCTGATGTGCATAGAAGGAACGCACTGCCACCTCAAGCCAGGTGTCGCCGAGGAGCCCCAGCAAGAAAGCCCAGGTACAGGCGGTAAGCAGATCCAGTTGGGCGGTATCATAATGGAAAAAGCTCATTGCCAGAGGGCGGACTCCGAATGCCAACAAAGCTGCGATCGGCAGGCATAATGCCAGCATCACCCGCAGGGCGCGGTTGACCGTCTGGCGAAAGGCTTCGGGCTGGCCGCGATTGATATACTCGGACAAGGATGGCAGCAGGGCAATCGCGATGGCTGTACCGATGATCGTCTCTGGCACCTGTTGGATGGTCCAGCCCAGGTTCAAGGCGCCGACCCCCGCTTCGCCAAAGTGGGAGGCCAGGCTGTCGCGGGAGAGAAAATAAGCCTGGATGCAGGCCATGGTGAGGACGCGCGGCCCCAGGAGAACGAGAACGCGCTGTACGCCGGTATTACGCAATCCGATGACAGGCGTCCAGCGGAACTGGTAACGCAGCAGGCCAGGTACTTGAATCAGCAAGTGCAGCGCTGCCCCGAGAATGACGCCGTAGACCATGCCATATAACCCCAAGCCTAAAGCGGGCAACTGGAATGGACCCAGGTGTAATCCCTCGCTTGGCGCAAGGACGGTTACGCCAAATATCTGCCCCAGGTTGTAAAGGACAGGCGCCATGGCGGGCAGGAAAAAGTGCTTGTTGGCCTGTAAGCCGGCCATGATCAGCCCACTGATCGAAAAGATCAGGATGGCAACCAGATCCAGGCGCATCAGCGAAATAGTGAGCGTCTGCTTGTCGGGCTGAAAACCGGGAGCGCTGATGTAGCGCACCAACGGGTCGGCGAGCAGGATTATGACGACTGAAAGCGCGGCGGTAACGAGGAAGGCCAGATTGATGATCCGGGAAAACAAGTTCCAGGCCGACTGGCGGCCTTCGCGATCCAGATACTCGCTCAATACCGGGATGAAGGCCATGCCCAAAGCACCGCCAGAGATGAGAGCGGAAAGATAATCGGGGATGTTGTTGGAGACACCGAAAATGCCCATGCCTTCCAGACCGACAATTTTATTGAAAAGCATGGACTTGATAAAAGCCAAGCCCTTATCCAGCGCGAAGAAAAAGCTCAACAGGAGCGAGACACGGGTCAGGTGCGTGAGTTTTTTCATGGTGAGATTATAATAGTTGGCCGACAGTCAAACTGTCGGCCAACCAAAGTCTCTCGGTGGGGTTAGCGGATAAATAATCCAACCGCGACCAGCACGGGTGTCAATAAGTTGATCAGCACGTTCTGGCCTAACGAAGGGATGAGATTAGGGATGTCATCGGCATAGCGCAGAACCCCACGAATGACAGGCACGGCCAGCACCAACGTCAGCAAGCCGAGCAGGCTGAACGTGGGCAGGTAGCCAAAGATCACGCCAAATACAATGGCTACGTAGGCCGCCAGAAGGAAGGCAATGTAGATATATCCGCTGGCCTTCCGTCCTAACAGAATGGGGAAGTGCCTCCGGCCGATCGCTTTATCCGCCTCCACGTCCGGGAATTGGTTGAGCAGCAGCAGGTCGCTGACCAGGAAGAACGGCACCAGCGAGGCGATGAATGCAATCCACGAGTACTCGCCGGTCAGGGCGAAGTGCGTGCCCAGCACCATCAGCACGCCGAAGCCCAGTCCCGGCGCCAGCAGGCACAACAGCGGATTGTACGCCATCCAGACGGTGTAGCCATAGAGCAGGAACAAGCCGACCACGCCCAGCGGGATCAACTCCCAGCCCCAAATCCAGACGAAGTACAGGCCGATCAGGCCGGTGATGGCAAAGGCAATCAGCGCGGTCGCCAGGGCAGCCGGGGCCAGTTCGGGGTGCGCCTGCAACGTGCCGCTGCCGCCGCTGAAGGGGGTCTTCTGCGTGCGGGCGTCGAGTCCGGTCTTGAAATCGTAATACTCGTTGAAGGCGTTGACGCTGATATGCGCGGCGATTGCGCCGATGAGCACTAGCACGAAGTGAAGCCAATTCACGGCGCCTTTCGTCCAGAGGGCAGTACCCAGCCCGACCAGGACACAGGCCGGCGCCAGGACGACAAATGGCAGGCGCATTGGCCCGAGAATGTTTTTCATGGTGTGTAAAATCTCCTTTTGGTGATAGTTTTTTTTAGCGCTGTACCCTTCCCCCTTCGGGGACGATGCGGGTATGCTTCGCAAAGAGCGCGGAGTCCGCAGAGCAACAATATTCTCTCAGCAGCCTTTGCTCGTTCGTTGATTCGTTGATTCGTTGATTCCCTTTACTCCAGACTGCCCACCTCCTTTTCAACGGCTTCCAGTATCTCACACGACTGGACCAATTCCTTCATCCGGTTGTGGTCGGGGTAAAGCGGACGGTCCTCGTCCAGGTGCGCGACGTGTTTGCGGATGACCTGGCGCGCCTTCTGGACGCCCTGGCCGGGGGTGAAATCCCGAAAGTCGAGCGCTTGCGCGGCGGCCATGAATTCGATCCCTAAAATACCATAGGCGTTATCCAGGATCTGGCCGTTCTTCAAGGCCGTGTTCATGCCCATCGAGACGAAATCCTCCTGATCGGCTGCCGCAGGGATGGACTGGATTGATGCAGGTGCGGAAAGGAGGCGCTGCTCGACGATCAGCATGGCTGCCGTGTACTGGCTGAGCATCATGCCTGAGAACATGCCCGCCCCCCTGGTCAGGAAAGCGGGCAGACCCACACTCAGCGCCGGGTTGGTCAGGCGGTTGAGCCGCCGCTCCGAAAGGACGCATACCATCGTGATCGCCGCGCCTGCCATGTCCATCGGCAGGGCCACGGGCGAACCCTGGAAGTTGGCGCCGGTCAGGGTCAGCTTCAGCTCCGGGACGAAGATGGGGTTGTCGCCCACGCCGTTCAATTCGGTCTCCACCTGCGCGCGGGCGTAGGCAATCGCATCCCGCGCCGCGCCGATGACCTGTGGCGTGGAGCGCATCGAGTAGGCGTCCTGCACCTTGGTCTTCATCTTGCCGCTGGTCAGGTCCGAGCCTTCGATCACCTTGCGGATGTTCGCCGCGCAGGTCACCGCGCCCTTGAAGCCGCGCAGTTCGTGCAGTTTGGCAATGTACGGCTTCATATTGCCCAACAGCGCCTCGATGGACATCGCCGCAGCGATTTCAGCCTGTTTCAGGAAGCGTTCCATGTCGTAGATGTGCAGGGCAGACATGGCCGTCAGCAGGTTGGAGCCATTGATCGCAGCCAATCCATCCCGCGCTTGCAGACCTGGAACAGGAATCCCGGCCCGCCGCATCGCTTCGTGACCGGGCAGCCGCTCGCCATTATAAAAGGCCTCGCCCTCCCCCATCAGCAGCAGCGCCATCTGCGCCATCGGGGCCAGGTCGCCGCACGCGCCGACCGAGCCCTTGTTGCAAACGACCGGCGTGACGCCCTTGTTGAGCATCTCGACCAGCGTCAGCGTGATCTCAGGCCGGCAGCCCGAATTCCCATGCGCGTGGACGTTGATGCGGCCGGCCAGCGCGCCGCGCACCTGCTCCACCGGTACCGGGTCGCCAATCCCGGCGGCGTGATTGTAGATGAGATATTTTTGGAATTCCTTCACCTCCTCATCGGACAGGATTTTCTCCGAAAACTCGCCGATGCCAGTGTTTGTACCGTACATGATCTCTCTGGCGACCAGTTTCTCCTCCAGCATGGCGCGGCAGACTTTGATGCGCTCCAGGGCTTCGGGAGCCAGTTCCACTTTTTCGCCAAAGCGGGCGATGGCGACGAGGTTTTCGATGGTGAGGGAAGAGCCGTCGAGGGTGATGGGCATGGATTTCTCCTTGAGGCTTGGATGGTAGACAGGATATTAATTCAGAACAGAATCGAGACTCTCTCTAAAAGCGTTCTCGTCTTCGATGCTATAGAAAGGCACGCCAATCAAACGATATGTCTTGCCCTCTAAGGTTAGCGTTCTGTTCTCAAACTCTGCTTTGATTTTGTTGAGAAATTGGAGCTTCCACGGCTCTGCCTTTTGCAGAATTTTCGCTTTTGGCTCAATGAAAAGCTGATAAGTTATCACTTCACCGGTCTTCTCGCGTAGAAATAAAACAAAATCGGGTTGAAACGCCTGCCCATCGGAAAAGCTGTAGATGACAAAGTGTCCTTCGTTGCGAAGCAGGTAAATGCTTTCGTATTTCGTTTTGAGCGTTTCCATTTGCCTGTCCAGCATGTAAACGAAGGCTTTTTCTTCGCTTGTGCCATAGATCTTGTTGAAGGCAAACCAGTCCTTGGTAGAAACATCATGCTCAAATTGGGGGTCTTCAGCGGCGCGGGGATTTTTGGCGTCGAATTTCAAAACTTTGTCTTTGTTGAAGATATCCCGTACCCAATTGCGCCTGAAGTCTCGCGTGCCTTCGTAGTCGGTGACGTTGGCGCGGATTTCAGCTTCGATCTGCCCCAGCAATCCTAACATGGCGGCGAGTTTTTCAAGCCGGTTTTCATCCAACACGTACACATTGCCTTGAAAGGTGATTTCCAGCCCACCAAGATAATCATCGGATACGATAAGGTCACGAATGGAGGCAAGGTGTGGGAAATAGCGTTTGAGTGAGGCAAAAGTAAAAAACGGATTGCGAGCAATGGCAGATTGAACTATGTTGTGCTCAATGTCTCCCACCTTCACGTCTTGACGGGTTTCGTCTTTCACAACCACGCCTTTTTTTCCGTTATCCAGCGCGACGGTGGCGCCGCCGTGACCTGTGGCGATGATGTGGGTGAAATTTCGCTTCTTCACGCCCAAGTCGGCGAAGGATTGCACGCGCTGGTAATCTTTGGGGCGGCGGTCGTTGAGCCACACCACACCGTATTTGTAAAAGTCGGTTTTCTTGAACGGCTCCTTTAGTTTGAGTTCGCGGGTGACTTCTTGCTCGTCCATCATGCCCTGCTCGATGAGCGCCTGGCGGATTTCGACAATGTAGCGCGAGTCGTTGATGCTGTGGTAATGCAGTTCTTCCAGCACACGCAGTTCGTGTTCAAGGCCGCTGTCGAATTTGCGGCGGTCGCGGGAGACTTCCGAAGTCTTAGAGACTTCGGGAGTCTGGAGGCTGAACGGGAAATAACGCGCCCCGCGTCCAATGAGCTGCGCTTCGGATAGAGTGGTTGTGCCGATTTTCGCCCTGCCCGTGTCGCGCGCTTCGTAACAGCGGACAATATCAAACAGGTTCAGCACGTCCCAGCCTTCGTTGAGTTTCTGCACAGCGAAAATAGCGCGAATGCGGTTGTTTTTATCTTCCAGTGTATTGACCAGGATTTGATATTTTTCTTTTTCCGGTTCATCGTTTACGGAGAGACAAAAATCACTGTGGAAGTCACGCTTCAAGCGTTCCACCAATTGTTCATCGCTGATGTGGCTTTCGTCAAAGAAGCGAAAGGCGCGTTGAACAATCGGGATATCCGACTTGCGGATGCTGGCGATTTGCTTTGCCGTGAGACCGTCAATGTGTTTATGAAATTCAGCTTTGTTTTCCTGCGATTGAGCGATGGTGCGCTGGGCTTTGAACAGAATCACTGGCTTGAGATTAATGCGGTATTTCGCCGCCACTTCCTGTTTGTACTGGTTCAGAATCAAGGCTTGCAGGATGCGCTCCGGCTGGTCAAAATCAGATTGGACAATGACGACATCCTTTGAAAAGCGATCGTTGCGGAATTGGAGCAGGTCGTAACGGATGATAATTTTGTTGCGGTATTTCTCCACCATCGCGGGCGTGGCGTAATCGTGCGTGGCGGTAAATTCAAGCAGAAGGTTGTCTTCGTTCTGCTCGAAAATCTTCTGCACTGTGTTTTCCCAACTTTCAACCATTTCCAGTTCAGCCTGGGATTTTGTCTGAACGTTCATGTGATGCGCTTCGTCGGCAATCAGCACCACCTTATGCTTGCGGAAGTCTTCAAAGGTGAGGGCATTTTCCTTTTCAGTCGTCAGGTCGGAGTGGAGTTTTTGAATCGTCGTGAAGCAGATGTTGATGTCGTTGGAGTTGACGGCTTCAAAATTCTCAACAGGCGTCACGCGCGCGCGGCGGTTGCCACTGTTGATATCTTGATTGAAAAGATATTTGATGGAGGCGGGGTTGAGGAAGTTGTCTTTGGTCTTTTCGATGATGTTGGTGGAGTTGACGAAGAACAGGAAGTTGCGATAGCCCCGCTCGCAGAGATAGAGAATCAAGCCCGCCATGATGAGCGTCTTGCCGCTGCCCGTCGCCATGTTGAACAGCAAGTGCAAAGGATAGGCTTTGCCGGGGAAGTCGTTTTTGTAGCAATGGAAAAAGCGCGCAAAGGCTTCCACCTGATAGGGGCGCAGTTCGTAGCGCGGGTTCAAGTTTTGCGTTACGCTATCGGGGACTTCCTTTTTGAGAAAGCCCATGCTGGCAGCGGCGTCCAGCCGTTCGTAGAGGAATTGATTTGACATGAAGGTTCTGAAAATTATCTGTATGTGGTTATAATATGGTCAATCCGTTTAGCGGTGGTGGATCGCCCGCAGGGGCGAGCGTAAGAGGGTCTCGCAAGAGGCCCTTTTATTTGACATGGAAATTTGTTTGACATTGTGGGTTGATTTTGGTATACTGAATTTGCCAGCGGACAAAAATCGGCTCCATGCCGTGAGGAGACTCCACTGCGGTGGGGTAGCCCTATATCCCTGGCAAGCTATCATTAAGGGCCGCTTCTGTGAGCGGCTTTTTTTGTGTGTAATAGCAGCCATAAGGGTGCTCACGTTTGTCATCCAAATCCTGAACCAGGCTGAACTGCGGCCATAGGAATTCAAGATAACGGTCCTCGCGGCGTTCGTAAAATCGCTGTAACGACCAGAGAAAATAATCCACGGCCTGTAATCCGCCGTTTTGTGGTGGAGTCTGGGCAACCACACTCAAAACAGCGTTGCTATGAATTCCCCATCGGCGGGCAAATCGCTCGCGCGCGATTTCCAGCGCCGTTCGTAACGCGGCAGTCCGATTTTGCGCGCCGCGTTTGGAGAAATAGACGATGTAAGCATCGTCTTTGTGGAGAAGACCCTTGAACAGCGAACGCACCATGTAGTCGTACAGTTCGTTTGGCTGATAGCGGTAATTCCCGTCCCGCTCACGCCGCTGGACAGCGTAATCGGCGACAGCGCTTTTGTTTCGGACGGCGGCAAAGAATCGAAAATTCTGTTTGCTCAGGTAAGTGAAAACCTCGCGCCGCACTTCAGGAACATCGTCTTTGGCGTGGAAGGCCAGGGCGGTCTTGCGCGCTTCGGGCTGCATGGACGGGACTTTTTTGAAATATGGACCGGCAAGTAATTGCGTTCTGATGGCGTTCAACTCTTATGAGATGCGGTCTGGGGCGGGAACATCTAAAACGCCGAGGATGAAATAGCGCGAACAGCCTTCTTCACCGAATCGCAATCGTCCTTTCCTGTTGAACAGGTTGCCATCGCCCGCTTCGTCCACAAAATAGTGGCGGATTTCAGGGATGGATTTTCGCTCGGTTCTATTCGCCATAAAACGCCCCATTCAACACCTTATCTTCTTCACTGACCTTGAATTGCGCATCGTCGATTTCCGAAAGATTCACATACAACTGGTTCTTATCGAGCAGTTCCGCCAGCAGACGTTTTTGCTTTTCAAGTCCACCGGAGACCCTAAAGGTCTCCGAGACCTTTAGGGTCTCTTCTTGACCAATGGCGATGAAGTCATTGACCGCTTCTTCGGGCATGGACGGGTTGACGTACCAATTCAAGAACGAGCCTTCCGCCATCTCTTGCCAGATTTGCAGCAGTTCTTTGCTGGACCTGGCAGCCTGAATGCGCTCCATGAAGGCTTCGTTGTATTTCAGAAGTTCGCAGTAGATGAAGTCGCCGCCGCCCTGCCAGTTGACGAGTTTGGATATGCCTTTGGGGTCTCCCTTGATGACGTTCTTAAGGCGGTCAATGATGATTGTTGCTATTTGCGAATTCATCTGCTCGACAAGTATGTATTGGCGGTTCATCTTGTGAGCAGTTGCACCTGTTGTACCGCTCCCTGCTGCAAAATCAAGAACTATATCGCCTTCGTTTGTGGCA
>JASEHI010000041.1 GCA_030018695.1 Anaerolineales bacterium | reverse complement strand
CAGGCGAATCCGGGCTTGCCGCTGATCGTCGAAGGGGCGGTTGAGACAGCATGTGCCGATTTCACGGGCGGATTTCCGTGGCAGTAGTCTTTTGCGTTCACGCGTATAATCGCCTCTCGTGCTACTCCATTTTGAATAGTTTTCGAAGGCGGTCATTGACATCCGCTTGCAGCCTCGGTGGCAAAGTGCCGAGTTCGCGCCGAAGCAGCCCTTTCGTGACTGTCATCAAGCGATGCAATTGAATTGTGGATGAAACGTGCAATCCGGTCGAGGCGAAATCCCCGTTGCTCGAGTCAATGACCAGGTCGGTCTCCAATGGGTTGTCTGGAACGCGGCTGGTAATGAAGGCGAGAATGATGTGATCGTATGGGCCAATTGGATCCGTCAGGCAGATTGCTGGACGAACCTTGCTGCTGGAGAGATCGTCGAATGGAAATGGGACGAGGACGATTTTATGCTTCGTCATGGAACGGTCTCCCATCCGCCAGCGTGTAAATATCCTCCTCCGGTTCTCTTAGAGAATCGAAGGCTGGTTTTTGCGCGGCTGCGCGCAACCACTCCTCCTCATCCCATTCATCCACGGGCGGATACAGCACTATGACCCGCACACGCATGGGCCCTGGAATGGGAAGTTTCGCATCCAGTTTTAGTTGACGATCCTCGTCAATCGTACCTGTCAATTCCAAGGCTGTCAGCGTCCCATCCATGGTTCATGCTCCTTTTGCTATGGGTGAATTATAGCAGTAAACCCCCGCTGATTTGGACACTTTACACGTACATTCCCCAATCCAGCGCTCCCGGCTCTTCCATCATCGAGAAATTCCACGGCTCCATGCCGAGTTCGACGGCTACCGGCTTGCCCAGGCCCTCCTGCGCCTTCTGGCGGATGGTGTCTATCATCGCCGGGCCGTAGGGACAGAAGGGCGTGGTCAGGATGACGTACATCTTGACGATCTCGCCTTCGACCTCCACGCGGCGGATCAAACCGAGTTGGATGACACTCATGAAAATCTCGGGGTCAACAACCTCGGCCAGTTTTTCGCGCAGCGGCTGGACGAGGTCGGGATGCGTGTCGTGTATTGCCCAGCGGATTTCGTTTATTTCTTCGTCACTCATGGTTCCTCGTCCTCAATATAGTTCATAACCGGCAACTTGCAACTCGCAACACCTAACCCTCACACGTAACACGTTACACGTAACAAGTGCCTCATCACTCTTCACTCGTCGCCTGCTCCTGCACCAGATACGTGCATTGCGTATCTCCGCTCAAGATGCACTTGACCTTCTCGGCAGGCACAGCCAGCATCTTCGAAATGAGCGTCTGGTCCACGGTGCAGATTTCGGGGTGGTTCTGTCCGATTTGCAGATACGGACAACTGATTTCGTGAATTTGATAGCCATCCTGGGATTTTTCCCACTCGATGTTGAAGCCTTCCTCGGCCAGCAGGGTCTTCATGAACACCAGCCGTTCTTCCATTGGCAGGTCTTTCATCTGCGCGGCGTACTCTGCGGCCAAATCTTCGGCCATTTGCAGGAACAGTTTGCTGACCATTGGCCCGGGCAGGGATTCTTTCAATTGGTCGAGCAGGCGCGAGGTCAGGCGCAGGTAGCGGGTCGGGAAACGCTCCTGCCCGGACTCGGTCAGGAAATAGACCAGGCGCGGGCGTCCGACCCCGTGCCGTTCCTCCTCCGCCGAGATCAGACCCTCCACCTGTAAATTGGTCAAGTGGTGGCGCACCGAGATGGGGTTAATGCCGACCGCCTCGGCCAGCGTGTTGATGGTCGAGCGCGGCTGGCGCAGGAGGGTTTGCAGGATGCGGTCGCGCGTGCTTTTCATTTATTACCTCGTCTATGCTGCAAAGCAGTATAACAGTCCTCTTGATCATTGTCAATATACTAGAATATTATCATAATTATTGACATATCTTCTCGCGCGTGCTATAATCCCGCCGGTCAAAAAAGCAGACCTCCGAGGTCTGCCACAAGGAGTCTTTCATGTCCGAGTTAGTCGTCAAAAACCTGCACGCCAGCATCGAAGGCAAGGAAATCCTGAAAGGCCTCGACCTGACGGTTAGACAAGGCGAAGTGCACGCCATCATGGGTCCCAATGCCACGGGCAAATCCACGCTGGCGTATACGCTGATGGGGCATCCCAATTACCGGGTGACTGGTGGGGAGGTCTGGTTCAAAGGTCAGAATATCCTCGAACTGGAAGCCGATGAGCGCTCGCGCCTGGGATTGTTCCTGGCTTTTCAGTATCCAGTCGCCATTCCGGGCGTAAGCGTGGCGAACTTCCTGCGCACCGCGCTGAATGCCCGCCGCCGCGCCACCAATCCCGAAGATAAGGGCATGCCCATCCCCGAATTCCGCAAGATGCTCAAAGAGAAAATGGAATTACTGAAGATGGACTCGGCCTTTGCTGGGCGCTATCTCAATGATGGATTCTCCGGCGGCGAGAAGAAGCGCGCTGAGATCTTGCAGATGGCGACGCTCAAGCCCGAAATTGCCATTTTGGACGAGACGGATTCGGGTCTGGATATTGATGCGCTGCGCATCGTCGCCGAGGGCGTCAACGCCCTGACCGGCCCCAACCTGGGCGCGCTGGTCATCACCCACTACCAGCGTCTGCTCAACTATATCAAGCCGCAATTCGTTCACATCATGCTCGACGGGCGCATCGTCGAATCCGGCGGCGCGGACCTGGCGCTGCATCTCGAAGAGCAGGGGTACGACTGGGTGCGCGAGAAGTATGAGAATGGAGAGAGTGGCAAATAGAGAATAGAGCGTAGAGAATAAAGAGTAGTTTTGCGCTCATCCACTACTTTCTATTCTCTACTTTCTACTCTCTTATCCCTACTCACTGATGTTACTATGAGCGAAGACGCCAAGATTTTGGAAGACATCGGCCAATATAAATACGGTTTCCACGACCCAGAAAATTACGTCTTCAAGTCGCAAAAAGGTTTGAGCCAGGAAGTGGTGGAAAATATCTCGCGCATGAAAGGCGAGCCGCAATGGATGCTCGATTTCCGCCTCAAGGGGTTGGAGCATTTCCAGAAACGGCCAATGCCAACCTGGGGAGCGGATATTTCCGGCCTCGACCTGGACAATATTTTCTATTACGTCAAACCGACCGAAGGCCAGGGTAAATCCTGGGAGGATGTGCCAGATACGATCAAGAATACGTTTGATAAACTGGGCATTCCTGAAGCTGAACGTAAGTTTTTGGCGGGCGTGGGTGCCCAATATGAATCTGAGATGGTCTATCACTCCATCCTCGATCACCTCGAAAAGCAGGGTGTAATTTTCCTTTCCATCGAGGATGGCCTGCGCCAGCACCCCGACCTGTTCCGCGAATATTTTAGCACGGTCATCCCGATCGAAGATAACAAGTTCGCCGCGCTGAATTCTGCGGTTTGGTCAGGCGGGTCGTTCGTCTACGTGCCGAAGGGCGTCAAGGTGGATTTGCCGTTACAGGCCTACTTCCGCCTGAATACGGCCAACGTTGGTCAGTTCGAGCGCTCGCTCATCATCGTGGATGAAGGCGCGCAGGTGCACTACATGGAGGGTTGTTTTCTCGCGGGCGCTAAAGTGCGCACTCGTATGGGCGAGAAGCCGATCGAGGAGATCGAAAACGGTGACGAAGTGCTGACCCACATGGGGCGCTATCGTAAGGTCTATCACACCATGGAGCGGCCTTACGTCGGCATGATTTACAACATCCGCTATTTTGGCGACAGCGGCAGGGAATTGCATGTCACCGAAGAACATCCACTGCTGGTCGTGCCGCGTGAAAGAGCCGAATATCGAAATATAAATTTCGAACCGAAGTGGATTAGTGCCTCTCAGGTCAAACCTGGAGATTACCTTGCCATTCCTGTCCCCCAGCCCGAATGTGTCTTTGAGCCGACGCGTGACTTGGAAATACCCATCGGGCGAGGCCGACATGCACCCGTCACCAAAAACATGGCTCTGCCGCTAGAGCCTGATTTCTTCCGTTTGCTCGGTTATTATTACTCAGAAGGCCATACTGATAAAGAGCATTACCTTTCATTCTCATTCAATGTTGCCGAGCAGGGTTATCTGGCTGATACGCGTGATTTGCTGAAACGTTATTTTGGCAAAGCGCCCATCGAAATCCACCCACGCCAGAATGGACAAACGCTGGTATTGTGTTCGACTGAGGTAGCGCGCGCATTTACTCGTGAGTTCGGCTCAACCGTATACAACAAGCGTGTGCCGGATTACATTCGCAATGCCCCTTTGGAGCAACTTTCCGAATGGGTACGCGGCATGTGGCGCGGTGACGGCAGTTATGATGCGCGCAAGAATATGTTTCGTTTCAATTCGGTTTCGGCAGAACTGGCTTATGCCTTCCGCGATACGCTTCTGCGCCTCGGCGTAGCGGCCTCTGTGAATCTGCAAAAACGTGCTGGCCCGCGTAAAGATCTTTATGCCGTTATCATCTCTTCTCCGTGGAACGAACACTTTGGTGAGATCGTCGGTCACGCCGCGCCAAATGGACAGCAAAGTGGTTCGCCGTTTTACTTGGATGAGAACTACCTTTATGCGCCCATTCGCGCCATCGAAATCAAGGCAGTCAATACGCCAGTGATTAATTTTTCGGTGGAAGAGGATGAGTCCTATGTTTGCGATGGTGTGGTTTCACACAACTGCACCGCACCCCAATACACCACCAACTCCTTCCACTCCGGCGTGATCGAGATCATTGTCAAGCGTGGCGCTCGCTCGCGTTACACCACCATTCAAAATTGGTCCACCAACGTATACAACTTGGTAACGCAGCGCGCCAAAGTCTTTGCGGATGGCACGCACGAATGGGTGGACGCCAATCTTGGTTGCCTGACAGGTGATACCCAAGTATTACTGAGTAGTGGCACGAAGTGTATAAAGGATATAGAACCAGGAGACGAAGTCTTCTCGACCGATGTGGAAATGAGTTTAGCGCCGAAACAGGTTGTGGCGAAAACATACAGTGGGCGTCAGCGGGTTTATCGCTTACAGACCGAAAACTACCGTGAGATCAAGGCAACGGCTAATCACCCCTTCCTTGCATTAATCAAAGGTGGTAAGGTTTATTCAACGGCATGGAAGCGCCTCGATCAATTAAAGGTAGGCGATCGAGTGGCTATTTCGGGGAATATACCTGCGTATGGAGTTTCGAGAAAATTTGATTTCTTGCCAGAACGAGGAAAAAAGAACATCACTTTACCTGAATCCAGTTCGGAAGATTTGATGTGGCTGTTGGGTGTCTATATTGGCGATGGGTACATGGAAGATAGTGGAAACGCACATGAAAAGCGTGTTTCCAGGTGGGTCTTTGCTCTGCCCCAAAAACAAAGAATCGCTTTTATTGAAGGCTATATCGCTGCTGACGGTCATCGGCGACTAAACCATAAAAACCTGTCCATCACCAGCGCCAATCGGGACCTGCTGGAAGATGTCAGATATCTGGCGATTTCTTGCGGGTTGAATCCACGTAAAATCAGCCGCTGGTCCCGCCGAGAGAAGAAACCGCTTGGCAAGGAGGAAAAGGAATATACCCATTACTTTTTGTATTTTGGTGAACAAGAGTACGAGCAGCCTATTTACTTCAGCCGTGTAACGAGTATCGAAGAGCAGGGCATCGAAGACACTTGGGATATTGAGATAAACGGTACTCACAACTTTATCGCTAATGGTTTGATTGTGCACAATTCCAAGGTCACCATGAAATATCCATCCTGCTACCTGATGGAACCCGGCGCGCACGGCGAGATGCTTTCGATGGCCTTCGCCGGCCCCGGCCAGGTGCAGGACGCGGGCAGCAAAATGGTGCATTTCGCTCCGCATACCAGCAGCAAGATCACCTCCAAGTCCATCTCGAGGGGCGGCGGACGCGCCTCGTACCGCGGCCTGCTCAAGGTCTATAAAGGCGCGCATGATGTGAAATCCAACGCGGTCTGCGATGCCCTGCTGCTCGACCCTGATTCTCGCTCCGATACCTATCCCTACATCGAAATTGACGAGGACGACGTGACCATCGGCCACGAGGCCTCCGTCTCGAAGGTCGGTGAGGAACAGCTCTTCTATCTCATGTCGCGCGGCCTGAGCCAGGAGGAAGCCACCACGATGGTCGTCTCGGGCTTCATCGAGCCGCTGGTCAAGGAACTACCGATGGAATACGCGGTAGAAATGAACCGCCTGATTCAACTTCAAATGGAAGGCTCGATAGGTTAGCATGTTGCCATGTTTGCAGGTTCGAACGTTCAAACCTGCAAACCTTTCAACCTGTGAACTTGCCAACGAGAAAGAATATGGAAGAAAAGCCAAAGATTGTTGTGACGACTCGAACTCGACGCCCGGAAACAACCGCTAAGCAATTTGCTTTTACAGCGGCGATGGTGCCGGGCGGAGGGGCGTTGCGCGAGTTTCGCCAGCATGCCTGGGAGACATTCAACCGCCTTTCCTTGCCAACCACCGCAGAAGAGGCTTGGAGACGCACGGATTTGCGCGCCCTGCCGGCTGACCAGTTCCGCTTGCCGGAGGATGGCTTATACAAGTCTTTGCCCGCTGTGCCGGGGGAGCTCCTGCAACCGCTGGCGGCCGATGCTCACGGCGGACAGATAGTTCTTTTACCCGGTGGCGCCAGCGTTGAATTCACCGAATCGCTGACTCGCAAAGGCGTCATCTTCACCGATCTGCGCAGCGCCGAACGCGACCACCCCGACCTGCTTGCAAAAATAATGGGCGCGATCGTCCGCCCGGAGGAAGGCAAATTCGCAGCTTTAGCCGCAACGCTTTCACAGAATGGTGTGGTATTATACGTCCCCAAAGGTGTGAGCATTGACCAGCCTTTACACAGCATCCTGTGGGGTCCCGGCGAGGATTTGGCGCATCTCTCTCACATCCTTGTCTGGGTGGATGAAGGCGCATCCGTCACCTACGTTCACGAATCCGCCTCTCCGGATAAAAGCGGCGCGGCCTTGCACGCCGGTATCGTGGAAATCAAAGTGGCAGATGGTGCAAGCCTGAAGTTAGTCGAATTGCAGTCCTGGGGCCGCCAGGTCTGGAATTTTTCGCACGAACGCGCCCAGGTCGGGCGGGATGCGAACCTGGACTGGATTTTCGGCGCGGTCGGCAGTCGTCTGACTAAAAATTTCTCTGATCTGGATTTGGTTGGCGAGGGCGCAACCGGCCGCATGTCCGGTTTTTATTTCATAGATGGCATCCAGCACCTCGACCACGATACGCAGCAGAATCATCTTGCCCCACACACAACCAGCGATTTGCTTTTCAAAGGCGCGCTCAAGGGCAGCAGCCGCTCGGTCTGGCAGGGGATGATTTACGTTGCCCCAGGCGCGCAGAAAACCGACGGTTACCAGGCCAATCGCAATCTCATCCTCAGCCAGAATTCGCGCGCCGATTCCATTCCCGGCCTGGAAATCCTGGCTGACGACGTGCGCTGCACGCACGGCGCGACGGTCGGCAAACTTGAAAAGGAACCCCTGTTCTATCTCAAGTCGCGCGGCATCCCGGATAAGGACGCCGAACGGCTGCTTGTGGAAGGATTCTTCGACCCAATTATGCAACGCATCTCATTCGAAGGTGTACGCGCCCGCTTCCAGCAGGCTATTCATGAAAAGACGGCTGCAGAATGACTACCAAACCTCTTGCTACTGACCAAAGCCATAAATACACTAAAAGAAAATCTTCTCGGGGAGGGCCGATGGCGCAATATGGTTTTATGCGTTCACCCGGAATCGAACACGCCTTCGAGGTCGGCGATACAGTCGAGGTCTATTGCGACCACGAAAAAGGCAGTGAGCGTGTGCGCGGCTGGATGAAAGGCATTGTTGTTCAGGTGGATAACAAAATGGTCGCAGTGCAATTCCGCACCAACGTTTTCCTGACCGATGGCTGGATGGTGCCGGATAGAATTCTCTGGTATCCATTCACCTCCGAGCATCTCCGCCCGGCCGGAACGCAGAAGAAATTGGGGAAGAAGGAAACTCTTGAATATTAGAGAATAGAGGATAGAGAATAGAGAATAGAGATTCGTAAACGGATACGAATATAAAGTCCGCCGATTAGGCCTACGGCATTCTCAATTCTCATCACGGACAGCCATGACCAACTCACTTGATCTTTCCAAAATTCGTGCAGACTTCCCCATCTTGAGCCGCGCTGTGCGCCCCGGCGTGCCGCTGATCTATCTGGATTCGACGGCGACCGCGCAAAAACCCGTTGCCGTGCTCTCGGCAATGGATTCTTTCTATCGCCTGAATAATGCCAACATCCACCGCGGAGTTCATACGCTGGCCGAAGAAGCCACCGCCATGTACGAAAATGGCCGCGCGCTGGTCGCAAAATTCATTAATTCGCCATCTGCAAAAGAGGTGATTTTCACGCGCAACACCAGCGAATCACTGAATCTGGTGGCTTACACCTGGGCGCGTGCCAATCTGAAATCCGGGGATATCATCATTTTGACCGAGATGGAACACCATTCCAATCTCGTTCCATGGCAGATGGTGGCTGCCGAACGCGGAGTGACCCTCGAATTCATCCCAGTCACTGACGATGGCTTGCTCGACCTGGAAGCATATAATAAGTTACTCGAATTTCAGCCCAAACTTGTAGCCTTTACCCACATGTCGAATGTGCTTGGCACGATTAATCCGGCCGAGGAAATCATCCGTCTGGCGCATGAGGCGGGCGCGGTCACACTGGTGGACGCGGCGCAGTCCGTGCCGCACATTCCAGTGGATGTGCAAGCCCTCGACGTGGACTTCCTGGCTTTTTCAGCGCACAAGATGCTCGGCCCGACCGGCATCGGGGCGCTGTATGGCAAGGCCGCGTTGCTCGAAGCTATGCCTCCATTTTTGGGCGGCGGCGATATGATCAAGGCTGTCCATTTACGTACCTTCACACCAAATACAATTCCGCATAAATTCGAAGCCGGGACTCCATCCATCGCCGAGGCGATCGGATTCGGCGCAGCGGTGGAATACTTGAGCGGGGTCGGGATGGATGCGATTGCCGCCTATGAACATGAAATCATTGCCTATGCGCTTGAGCGCTTGAAAGAAATCCCCGGCGTAAAAGTCTTCGGTCCAACTGCTGACCGAGTAGGTGCTGCGCAGAAAAAGGGCGGGGTGGCGGCCTTCACGCTGGATGGCGTCCATCCGCACGATGTGGCCCAAATCCTGGACGGCGATGGCGTGGCGGTGCGCGCCGGTCATCACTGCGCCCAGCCGCTGCATGAAAAGTTCGGCCTCCCGGCCACCACGCGCGCCAGTTTTTATCTCTATAACACACTTGCGGAAGTGGATAAGCTGGTCGAAGGCATTTACAAAGTAAAGAAAATTTTTGGCTAATATGTCGTTGCGAGGAGGGTCGAGCGATGCCCTGAGTTTATCGAAGGGCAGCCGATGTTTTTCTGGCGTACACCTGCACTTGCCGCAGGTGCAAGTGTCGAGACCCGGAGACGAAGAGAGACTGCGCTGGTGAATCCAGTAGTCAGCGCCGGGACAGCCCGTTACAGCACACGAGAGACGTTGTCACGTTTGCAAGTTGGCATGTTTACACGTTCAAACCTGGAACGTGAAAACGTGTGAACGTGGTAACGTAATCCGGGTGGTACCGCGGAGAATCAACCCTTCGTCCCTGAGTGGATGAAGGGATTTTTATTATCGAGGTAAAAATGAGCGACTATATTCCAAAAGAAATCGAAGCGAAATGGCAGGCAAAATGGGAAGCCGACGGCCTGTACCATGCGGATATTGACGAAAGCCGCCCCAAGCACTACGCGCTGACCATGCTGCCCTATCCCTCCGGCGACCTGCACATCGGTCACTGGTACGCGATGACGCCCTCCGACGCCCGCGCCCGTTTCATGCGCATGAACGGATACAACGTGCTGTTCCCGATGGGTTTCGACTCTTTCGGTCTGCCGGCCGAGAATGCCGCCATCAAGCGCGGCATCCACCCGAAAGTGTGGACGTACAAGAACATTGATAAAATGCGTGAGCAGATGAAGAGCATGGGTGCCATGTTTGACTGGCGGCGCGAGGCCGTCTCTTCCGACCCGCAATACTACAAGTGGACGGAGTGGTTCTTCATCCAACTGTACAAGCGCGGACTGGCCTACCGCAAAATGTCACCGGTGGACTTCTGCCCGCACTGCAACACCACCCTGGCGCGCGAACAGGTCTGGGGTGAGGACCGGCATTGCGAGCGCTGCGAGACGCCGGTCATCAAGAAAGATTTGGATCAGTGGTTCTTCCGCACCACCCGCTACGCTGACGAAATGCTGGATTACTCGACGATTAACTGGCCGGAGCGCGTCCGCACCCTGCAAACCAACTGGATCGGCCGCTCCGAAGGGACGGAGGTGCAGTTTTCAGTGTTCAGTAATCAGTCATCAGTGATTACTGTATTCACGACTCGTCCCGACACGCTGTGGGGCGCGACCTTCATGGTGCTATCCCCCGAGCACCCACTGGTGGATAAAATCACCACGACCGAGCGTAAAGGCGAAGTGGAAGCCTACAAAGCCCAGGCTGCCCGCCAGACCGATATCGAACGCGAGGCAACGGACAAGGAAAAGACCGGCGTCTTCACCGGCGGCTACGCCGTCAACCCGGTCAACGGCGAGAAGATCCCGGTCTGGATCGCGGACTACGTGCTGATGACCTATGGCACCGGCGCAATAATGGCCGTCCCGGCGCACGACCAGCGCGACTTCGAGTTTGCCCGCAAATATGGGCTGGAGGTGCGCGTCGTCATTCAGCCGGTGGATATGGATCCGCTGGACGGCGCGACGATGAGCGAGTCTGTTCCCGCCTACGGGCGCATGGTCAATTCCGGACCTCTGACCGGCACCTCCGCCGACGAGGCTTTTCAGGCGGCGATCCGTTTCGTCGAAGAAAAAGGCTTCGGCAAGGGCGCGGTCAACTACAAACTGCGCGACTGGCTGATCTCCCGTCAGCGCTACTGGGGCGCGCCCATCCCGATGATCCATTGCGGGAAATGCGGCTGGAACCCCGTCCCCGAAGACGAACTGCCCGTGCTGCTGCCGGATGACGTAGCCTGGAAGCCAACCGGCGAATCGCCGCTGAAACTGCATCCGACGTGGAAACAGGCCCCATGTCCGCTTTGCGGCGAGCCGGCCGAGCGCGAGACCGACACGATGGACACCTTCATGTGCTCGTCGTGGTACCACCTGCGTTATTTGAGTCCCTGGTACAACGACGGCCCATTCGACGAAGCCGAGTACAACTACTGGATGCCAGTGAACACCTACACCGGCGGCATCGAGCATGCCAACATGCACCTGATCTACACCCGCTTCTTCCACAAGGCGCTGCGTGACATGGGTGTCACTGAAGGCGCCGAGCCGATGACGCAGTTGCACAACCAAGGCATGGTGCTGGGCGAGGACCACGAGAAAATGTCCAAGAGCCGCGGCAACGTGGTCGCGCCGGATAAACTGGTGGCGCGCTACGGCGCGGACGCGGTGCGCGCCTACCTGATGTTCTTCGCCCGCTGGGACATGGGCGCGCCGTGGAACTCCTCCGGGATTGACGGGACGGTGCGCTGGCTGCGCCGCGTCTGGGCAATGGTGACCGAAAAATCTGATGGCAGACCTTTAGGGTCTTCGCGAAGCACCCCGCAAGGGGCAGAGACCCTAAAGGTCTTGAAACGTAAAGTCCACCAGACGCTGCGTTCGGTAACCCGCGATTTCGAGAAATTCGAGTTCAACACCATCGTCTCCTCGCTGATGGGACTGCTGAACGAGATGACCAAAGCCAAGGAGTCCGGAGCGTACGGTACGCCCGAATGGAACGAAGCGATTGACATTTACCTGCGCATGTTGGCCCCCGTCTGCCCGCACATCGCCGAGGAACTGTGGACGAAGATGGGCAAGCCATATTCCATCCACACCCAACCCTGGCCGAAAGTGGACGAGGAAGCCGCCAGGGAAGACGAAATCGTCATCCCGATCCAGGTCAACGGGAAGGTACGCGATCGAGTTGTTGTGCCTGCAGATGCAAGCGAGAATGAGATCAAGTCCACCGCGCTGGCAAGCGAAACCATCCAGAAATATCTGGGAGGCAAGCCGCCGAAGAAGGTCATCGTGGCGCAGAAGAGGCTGGTGAATATCGTGGTGTAAGAAATTCTTGGTGCGACAAGTTGAACTGTCGCACCAAGAATGAGTTAGACTAGAACGTCCCGCAGGCGTTGCCCTGAGCCTGCCGTCTCGCACCGACGTGCCGCCGATGTTCGCGGCACGAACGGTGTCGAAGGGTTGGATTGAGCCAATGCCTGCCCTGAGCTTGTCGAAGGGTGACCGTCTTTCAAAACCTGCGGGACGGTTGCTTCAACTGAAATGAAATACACCCTTTTGAAATTCCCTTGACGGAATCCTGACTAAACAGGTATAATTCGCCCCGTTGAAATATAATCAAAATCTGCGACATACGGCGAGCGCTTGGGACAATTGTCTCATGCGCTTGCTTTTGCTTGCCGAGTGCGCGGGAAACAAGCTGGGCGCGTTGGACAGGGATTGGCAGTCGTTCGCAGGTACTCATTCGGAAGATGTGGAGGCGGCATAGTGGAAACTAAGGGGCTTACTTCGCTTCGTATCAGTTTGGCTTCGCCGGAAACCATACGTAGTTGGTCGTATGGTGAAGTGCTCAAACCGGAAACCATCAACTATCGTCGTTTGCGCCCTGAGAAGGATGGCCTTTTCTGTGAGGCCATCTTTGGGCCGACGCGCGACTGGCAGTGCTACTGCGGTAAATACAAGAACCCCCGTTACAAAGGTCTCACCTGCGATAAATGCGGCGTGGAAGTAACCCGCTCGGCCGTGCGGCGCGAGCGCATGGGCCATATCCAACTCGCCACACCTGTCGCGCACATCTGGTATACGCGGCGCATCCCCTCCTACCTGGGCCTGCTGCTCGACATCTCGCGCCGCAACCTGGACCGGGTGCTGTATTTCGCCCAATATATCGTCTCCTACGTTGACGAGGAGTCCCGCCAGAAGGCGCTCAAACGTTTGGAAGACGAGATTTCCGTCTCCGAGCGCGAACAAGCCACCGTGATCAACGCCAAGATCGCCGAGATTAAAACCTCGCGTGACCACAAGCTCAACGAATTCTCCCAGCACAAAAGTGGACTAGAGCGCCTGTATGACGAGCGGATCGCGACCCGCCTGGAACCCATCATCCAGGAAGGTCAGCGTCTCGAACGCTTGCTCCGGGAGAACATGGGAACTCCTTTGAAGGAAGCGATCGTCTTTGGCAACTCTGAGATGGTCATTGCCGAAGCCGGCAAGACTGCCGCTGTTTCGCACCTCAAGAAGGTGCAGAAAGCCGCCCAGGAACAACTGGAAGACCTGGAGAACGAGCTGAAAGATCAGAAACAGCGCGAACTCGAAGCGGTCAAGATGGATGCCGCCACGGTCAAGGCTGAGGCGGACGAGCAGATGAACACCCTGCGCAGCCAGTTGGAGGATCAGGCCTCCGTTTCGCAGGATCAGAACACCCGCACGCGTGACGAACTGATGGAATTGCGCCCATTCACCTTTCTGGGCGAAACCCGCTACCGCGAACTTAAATCCCGCTGGGGACAGGTCTTCCGCGCCGATATGGGCGCTGAAGCCTTTTACGAAATCCTGCGCCGCCTCGATCTGGATAAACTCTCCGAAGAACTCTGGCACGAGGTCAAGACCACCAAATCCAAGCAGAAGCGCAAGAAGGCCACCACCCGCCTGAAGGTTGTGGAAGCCTTCCGCCGCTCGGGCAACAAGCCTGAGTGGATGATCCTGACCATCCTGCCGGTCATCCCGCCTGACCTGCGCCCGATGGTGCAGTTGGACGGCGGGCGATTCGCCACCTCCGACCTGAACGACCTCTACCGCCGCGTCATCAACCGCAACAACCGTCTCAAGCGTCTGCTCGAACTCGGCGCGCCGGACGTGATCGTGCGCAACGAGAAGCGTATGCTGCAGGAGGCAGTGGATTCCCTGATTGACAACAGCCAGCGCGGCAAGGCGCTCTCGCGGCGCGGGCGGCGCGAACTCCGCTCGTTGAGCGACATGCTCAAGGGCAAGAAGGGCCGCTTCCGCCGGAATTTACTCGGCAAGCGAGTAGACTACAGTGGCCGCTCGGTTATTGTCGCCGGCCCGCAATTGAAGCTTAATCAATGCGGGCTGCCGAAGACGATGGCGCTGGAACTCTTTCGCCCATTCGTTATCGCCCGCCTGGTCTCTCACAACTACACCGCCAACGTCAAGGGCGCCCGGCGCTTTATCGAACGCAGCCGGCCCGAGGTCTGGGAAGTGCTGGAAGAGGTCATCAAGGAGCGGCCGGTGCTGCTGAACCGCGCACCCACCCTGCACCGCCTGGGCATCCAGGCCTTCGAGCCGGTGCTGATCGAGGGTTCGGCCATCCAACTGCACCCGCTGGTGACAACCGCCTTCAACGCCGACTTCGACGGCGACCAGATGGCCGTCCACGTGCCGCTTTCCGAAAAAGCCGTGCAGGAAGCCCGCCGCCTGATGCTGGCCTCCAAAAACCTGCTCAAGCCCGCCGACGGCGAGCCGATCATCGGCCCCTCGAAGGATATGGTGCTGGGCGTCTATTACCTGACGATGGATCACAGCCAGCCCCACCAGGGCGATGGCCGCGCCTTCGCGGATATTAACGAGGTGGACCTGGCCTACCAACTGGGTCAGGTGGATATCCATACCACGATCAAGCTGCGGGTCAAAACCTGGTACAGCGACGACGGCACGCGCCTGGCGGAGCAGGAAACGCGCATGGTTGATACCACCGTTGGCCGCGTGCTCTTCAACCGCGTCCTGCCCGAGAAGATCCAGTTCGTCAACGAGAAACTGGAGAAAGGCGGGGTGAAAGACCTGATCGCAGAGGTATACGAACTCTGCGGCCAGGAGGTGACGACCAACGTGGCCGACGAGATCAAACGCATCGGCTTCGAATACGCTATGCGCTCCGGCACCACCCTCTCGGTGGCCGACATCACCATCCCGCCCGAAAAGCAGGACATTATCGCCGCCGCATTGCAAGAAGTGGAACTGGTGCAGCGCGACTTCCGCCGCGGCCTGCTGACCGAGCAGGAGCAGAACGAGCGCGTCATCCAGATCTGGCAGCAGACGACCACTGACGTGGCCAAGGCCGTCAAGAATTATCTCGACCCGGATGGCAACCTGGCGACCATGGCCAACTCCGGCGCGACCAAAGGCGGCTTCGGCCCCATCTCGCAACTGGCCGGGATGCGCGGCCTGATGGCCGACCCTTCCGGGCGCATCATCCCGTTCCCCATCCGCTCGAACTTCCGCGAGGGCCTGACCGCGCTCGAATACTTCATGTCCACGCACGGGGCGCGCAAGGGTCTCGCGGATACCGCCCTGCGCACCGCCGATGCCGGCTACCTGACCCGCCGCCTGGTGGACATCGCCCAGGACATCATCATCAACGAACACGACTGCGGCACGAAGGACGGCATCACCATCCGCAAGCGGGATGACATTGCCGGCCAATCCATGTTCGACCGCCTGTATGGACGCCTGGTCGCCGAGCGCATCCTCGACCCGCAGACCAGCGAGGTGCTGGCCGAGCCGGAGGAGGTGATTGATCACGAACGGGCGCGCAAGATCGCCGGCCTGGGCATCAAGGAAGTCAAAGTACGCTCGCCGCTGACCTGCGAGCTGACGCACGGCATCTGCGCCAAGTGCTACGGCCTCGACCTGGGCCGCGGCTCGATGGTGGAGTTGGGCGCGGCGGTCGGCATCGTGGCAGCCCAATCCATCGGCGAGCCTGGCACGCAGCTCACCCTGCGCACCTTCCACACCGGCGGCGTGGCGGCCGGCGGCGACATCACCACCGGCCTGCCGCGCGTGGAGGAGCTTTTCGAGGCGCGCAAGCAGCCGAAAGGCGAGGCGATCGTCTCCGAGATCAATGGCGTGGTGCGCGTGGTGCAATCGGATAAATACGCCGACCTGCGCCTCATCCGCGTGGAACACAGTGAAATGATCCAGGACGAGTACGACGCTCCCGAAGAATGGGCCATCGTGGTCAAGGACGAGGACGAGGTCAAGGCCGGCGACGTGCTGGCCACCCTCGGCGAGGCGACCGTGGCCGCCGCGCACGGCGGGCGCGTCCGCATCGAGGAGCGCAAGATCATCGTCTCCTACGAGCAGCGCGAGGACGCCGAGTACGAGATTCCCACCACCTCGCGCCTGCTGGTCAAGGAAGGCGTTCACGTCGAGGCCGGCCAGCCGCTGACGGAAGGCTCGCTCAACCCGCACCGCATCCTGCGCATCCAGGGACGCGAGGCCTGCCAGATGTACCTGCTGGGCGAAATCCAGAAGGTGTACCGCAGCCAGGGCCAGAACATCCACGACAAGCACTTCGAAGTCATCATCCGCAAGATGATGGCCAAGGTGCAGGTGACGCGCCCCGGCGAGACCAAGTACCTGCCCGGCGACCCGGTGGACCGGCTGGAGATTAAGAAGGTCAACGAGCAGATGCTGGCCGATAGCAAGGCGCCGGCGCGCTTCGGCGAAATCCTACTGGGCGTGACCAAGGCCTCGCTCAGCACCGATTCGTTCCTCTCGGCCTCCTCGTTCCAGCACACCATCAAGGTGCTGGCGGGCGCAGCCATCGGCTCCAGCACCGACCCGCTCTTCGGCCTGAAGGAGAACGTCATCATCGGCAAACTAATCCCGGCCGGGACAGGCTTTATCCACGGACGATTCGTGGAAGCCGATAAAACCTCCGAAGCCGGTTCCTCGCAGTGGACGGACATCCCAGACGGAGCGGCAACGGATTAGGGCTCCGCGGGGGCTGTTCAAAAAGTTGACCAGAATTCACAGAGACCACCAGATTTGGTGGTCTTTGTTGTTTGAGGGATTGCTTTAGATCAGAAGATATTGTATTATTATAGTATCCAACCGTTCCGCGTCTTATGAGGAGGAGCCTTATGTCAGCAAAAAGTTCTCGCATCATTTGTGTTTTCGCCCTGATTGCGTTCGTACAAGCAGCCTGCTATTTACCCCCCGTTGGGGGGCAACCCCCCGTTGGGGGGCAACCCCCCGTTGGGGGGCAGCCCCCACCACCCGCGGATGGCACAGCGATGATGCAAACAGCAATCGCCCAGCTCGCGGCCACACTTACCCAGGCAGCCGGAGGCGCACCTGGGCCGAGCCAGCCGCCTCCGCCGCCCGAAGCAACGATGACCTCCACCAGCCTGCCGACGCTGATACCTACAATAACATTGACACCCACCCTCGAAGGAGCATTCATCAGCGTCTCTACCGAGACGAAATGCCGCACCGGGCCTGGCAAGGTCTACGATCAGGTTGGTGGGCTTGTGGTCGGCAAAACAGTTGAAGTATTCGGGCGTGACCCCAGCAGTCAATTCTATTACATCCGCAATCCCAACAATCCGGCATCCTATTGCTGGGTATGGGCAAACTACGCCACGCCGGTCGGGAACTTTGCCGCGGTGCCAGTTTTCACACCGCCGCCCACACCCACGCCAGCGCCGGGATTTGCAGTCGCTTACCTGCAGACAGTATCCTGCGCGGGAATGTATGCCTTCAGGTTCCAGCTCACCAACAACGGCAGTGTGACCTGGCAATCTTACAAGGTAGATGTCACTGATTCGAATACCGCCCAAACAAAAACTTTTACAAGCGACTTCTTCACCGATTACACGGGCTGTGGACCTTTTGTGAATGATCTACAGGACCTGGAACCCGGCGAGCCGGGTGTTGCAGGGAATTGGGCCAGCGGTCTTTTCAACTATAACCCTGCCGGCCACAACATGACCGCCACCTTCACCCTCTGCTCGCAGAACAGCCTGGCCGGACAGTGCGCAACAAAATCCATTTCATTCACGCCGTAAGTTCCAAAGGGGCGGGAACAACTCCCGCCCCGCCCTTTTTCCTTGACGCTTTCCCCCTTTCCCCGTAAGATAGCAACATAGAACATACATTCTCCGCGCTCTCGGCGGTGAACAAAAAGGGAGTCCCAATGGAACTCGGCCTCGTCCGTAAAATTGACATTGACCACGAGATGCAGCAGGCGTACCTCGACTACGCCATGTCCGTCATCGTCGCCCGCGCCCTGCCGGATGCGCGTGACGGCCTCAAGCCCGTCCAGCGCCGCATCCTCTACGCCATGTACGATATGGGCCTGCGCGCGGGCAGCGAATACAAGAAATCCGCCCGCATCGTCGGCGAGGTGCTCGGCAAGTACCACCCGCACGGCGACCAGTCCGTTTACGATGCCATGGCGCGCATGGCCCAGGATTTCTCCATGCGCACCCTGCTGGTGGACGGACAGGGCAACTTCGGCTCGGTGGACGGCGACCCGCCGGCGGCGATGCGCTACACCGAAGCCCGCCTCGCCGCCCCGGCCCTCGACCTGCTGGCCGACATCGGCAAAAATACCGTTGACTTTGCCGACAACTTCGACGGCACCCTGACCGAGCCAACCGCCCTCCCCGCGGCCATCCCCAACCTGCTCGTCAACGGGGCGACCGGCATCGCGGTCGGCATGGCGACCAACATCCCGCCGCACAATCTGGGCGAAATTGTGGATGCCCTGGTCTACATGCTCAATAAATGGGAAAAGCTCGACGACGTCAATGTTGAAGACTTGATGGATTTTGTCGCCGGCCCGGATTTCCCCACCGGCGGCGTCATCATCGAACAAAAGGGAGAGGAGGGCATCGAGGCCGCCTACGGCAAGGGACGCGGGCGCGTCATCATTCAGGCCAAAGCTCATTTCGAGGAAATGGAACGCGGCAAATCCCGCATCATCGTCACCGAACTGCCCTATCAGGTCAACAAGTCTTCGCTAATCGAGCGCATCGCCGAACTCGTCCGCGAAGTAGGGCGACTCGGCGAGTCGCCCCTGCAAGGTATCACCGACCTGCGGGATGAATCCGACCGTCAGGGTATGCGCATCGTCATCGAACTGAGCAAGAACGTCGCGCCGGAGAAGGTGCTGGCCGAACTGTACAAGCGCACGCCGATGCAATCCACCTTCGGTATTAATCTCCTCGCGCTGGTCGTTGGTGAAGATGGTCGCGGCGAGCCGCGCCTGCTCAACCTCAAGCAGGCGCTGCGCGTTTATCTCGATCACCGCCTGACCGTCATCCGCCGCCGCGCCGAATATGAGCTGGAAAAAGCCAGGCAGCGCGCCCACATTCTGGAAGGTTATCTGGTCGCCCTGAAGAATCTGGATGAAATCATCGCCCTGATCAAAGGTTCGCCCGACGTGGAGATGGCGCGCACGCGCCTGATGAAGCGCTATAAACTGTCCGAATTGCAAGCCAACGCCATCCTGGAAATGCAACTGCGCCGCCTGGCCGCGCTGGAACGCAAGAAGATCGAAACCGAATACAAAGAAACGCAGGCGCAGATCAAAGAACTGGAAAACCTGCTGAAATCTCCGAAGAAGATGCGTGGCACGGCCGCCGAGGACCTGCTGCGGGTCAAAGCCGCCTACGGCGACCGCCGCCGCACGCAAATTGTCAGCATGAAGGCCGGTAAACACAAGAAAGCCCCGCTGACCTCCGCCGAACTGCTGCCCGAACAATCGCTCTGGGTAGGCGTGACCGCCGACGGGATGCTCGCCCGCACGCGCGACGAGAAGCCGCCACGCCTCTCCGGCTCGGAAGCGCCGAAACTGCTGGTCAAAGCCAATGCCACCGACACGTTGTACCTGGTTTCTGAGCGCGGGCTGGCTGCGGCTGTCGCAGTTCACACGCTGCCAGAGGCCGCCAAGCTGTCGGATGGCAATCCTTTCAACAAAATCACGCCGCTGAAATCAGATGAAAAACTGGCCGCGGCTTTTGCCCTCCCGCAAGGACATCGGGACGATGTGCCGGCCAAAAAATCGAACCTGCCCGAAGAAACCTGCCTGCTCACGGTCACACGCGGCGGGATGGTCAAGAAGAGTGCGGTCAGCGAATTGCCCGGCCCCTCGGCGCAAACCTTCAAGCTGGTCAACGTCAACGATGGCGACAGCCTGGGCTGGGCCGGTTTAACGGACGGCAGCAAGGAGGTCCTGCTCGCTACGGCGCAGGGAATGGCGATCCGTTTCAGCGAGGAGGAAGTCCGCCCGATGGGGTTGGCTGCGGCGGGCGTCAACGGGATCAAGTTGGGCGTCGGAGACGAAGTGATCGGCTGCCAGGTCTTGCCCGCGAGCGGCGAAGTCTTCCTGATCGCCTCAGATGGCAAGGGCAAGCGGGTGGAGGTGAAGGACTTTCCAGCCCAGGGACGCTACGGCAAGGGCGTCATCGCCTGGGAACTGCCGAAGGGCGTCAAACTGGCCGGGATGGGGATGGGCAAGCCGAACGTCATCCTGACCCTGCACCTGCTCAAAGCCGCCGCCAAGCAGTCCCGGCTGGATGAAGCCCCGCTGCGCAAGCGCTCAGCCGTGCGCGGGGAGGCGGTGGTGGAGGTCAAGGCTGGCGACGCTGTGCTGGGGCTGACCGAGGGATGGGCGGTGGAGAGATTTATGGCCGTGGGGAAGGGGGAAAAAGTGAAAAGCAAGAAGGCCGCGCCGAAGAAGAAGGTGAGCGTAAAGCGTAAAACGTAAAGCGTAAAACGTAAAACGTAAAGCGTAATAAACGCCCGGCGCTGAGGAATGCTCCCGCGGCGGCGGACTTTGCTGGATAGGCAAGCCAACGGTCGGCTTCAGCGTCAGCGGCGGGACGGACGAGACTCCTTCTCGATTATCGCGCCATTTCTGGCACTTGGGTTGTGCTTGTCGAAACCATGACCGGACTTCCACCGGCAAGCAGACGATGACCCTTCGACACCGTTCGTGCCGCGAGTACCGGCACGCCGGTGCGAGACGGCAGCCTCAGGGCAGGCTTTTCAGGACACACCAAGCGCGGGTTGGCTTGCTTTTCTGGTTTACAAGCGGTCGTATTCTGGCGGCTCAACATCGGCAACTTTAGCCATTGCTGCGTCAAATTTCGCTTCACTAGCACGCTTGGCGCGTTTCTCTAAGTAATCTTGTGCACCAATTGCAGAAACTTTCTCTGCCAACGCTAAAGTAACGAGTTGATTGATGGAAATTTTTTCCTTTTTTGCCAACTCGCGGGCGGATTTATGTAAGGATTCAGGTAATCTTAGGCTGAGTGTGCTCATAATTCACCAATCATGTGTAAAAACTCTTTTGGAGTAATCGCCGTGATGCCAAATTTCTTTGCTGGCTTGAAATCGCCTACGTTATAAGTGACGATGTATTGACAATTGGCTGTTACTGCCAACTCTAAAACCATATCATCACCAGGGTCATTCAATTCTGGACGCCAAAGATAGAAAATTTTCCAGCGATTTGCCTTGCTGATAACAAAATCCAGGATGTTATCAACTTCTTTTTCATCAAGAGTAATTTCGCCAATCGTTCTTTTGGCAACGGCTTCATATTCGACGGCTAAAGGAACGGATAGATTGAGTTGAAAGATACCTTTTTTGATGAGTTGAATGAGTTTGTAAGATGCGCCATGCTTAGACCTTAAGGCGGTGACGAAAACATTGGTATCAACGACAACCTGAATCACGCTCATATTAGTATTGTATACAATACCAATTCTGCTGTCAATCCCCGTATTTTGCTTTGCTTTTTTCATGGCTTCAAAGGGGCAAGCCAACGGATTGGCTTCGTGGAGCATCCCCGAAGAGGACCGCAGCGGGATCGCGAGACTCCTTATCAATTATCGCGTTATGTTACGGGCTGCTGCTTTGCTTCCCTTTCTCAGGGACCTCCGGCAACGCTTCGACATAGCTGGCAGGTTGAGCTTGCCGTCTCGCACCGGCGTGC
>JASEHI010000040.1 GCA_030018695.1 Anaerolineales bacterium | reverse complement strand
ATCATCTTCAAAAGACTTGCGATAAAACGATTATTTTAGACAAGAATTGCCTAGATGGATGCTGGAGAAAATAAGGGGCAAGGGAGGTAGGGGAGTAAATAGCATGGGGAGTAATTCTTTGAAGCGTATTTTCTTTTGCGCCGCAATTATTTTCGCGTTAGGTTTGTTCGGATGCGCTCCAGGGGAAGGCGCTATTCAGACGGCGATAGCTCAAACAGCCGTAAAAGAAATTGAAAGCGATTTGCCAACAGAAACCCAACAACCGAAGATCACAAATACACTTCGCCCAACGAGAACAGCGACTATCCAACCCCCAACGCGAACACAAGCGCCCACTAAAACACCCACCAACACCAGTACGGTTACGCCCATACCAGAGCCGGTGGTTTATTCGGGAACCGGCAATAAGATTCTTGACATTGACGATTATTTAGTTGGTAAACCGAGGGTTATTGACATCACCTATAAAGGCAGTGGTAATTTTGCGGTTATATCATATGATGCCAACAATAATTATCTAGATTTGTTGGTAAACACGATTGGGAACTATTCAGGTAGAGTGCCCATCGACTGGGCAGATGATGAAACTGCGACAAGATTTGAGATAAAAGGGAGCGGGGATTGGGAATTTGTTTTTTACCCTATATCCAGGCTCTACCAGCATGTTGCTGAAGCCCCAACAACTTATCAGGGTACAGGAGATGATGTTGTTATCTTGTTGGGTAATCCAGATGTTGGAAAAATCAAATGTGAAACACGGGGCAATCTCGTGGTCTGGGTAATCTCTATCAATGGGAGAGATTTACTCGTGAATGAGATCGCGCCTTATGAAGGTGAATTCCTGTTCCCATCAGGTTCAGCGGTTATCTTCGTTAATGCACCTGGTGAATGGTCTATTACAATGACGGCTAGAAAATGATTGGCTTAGTTATTGATGGAAAAAAAGGCAAAACACAAACTGGCGGAAGCGTCATTTTTGTTGCTCCGGGTACCCTGGAAGAAGATCGTCGTGACGAAGTCCGCGACCTGGGTGGTGAAAAGTACCAGGTAGAGGGTTATTGCACAGCGACCAACAAGGACGATAGAACCATAAGATCGGTTATTGGTTATGCCTGCACAGTCGAGCAGAGAACGAGCGACTGGTTGTTGCTTGAGCTGGTTTTTCCGTGATCATGTTCCGGTTCGAAAACACAAGACCTGGATTGACCAGCCAAAAACCTCCAGCGCAATGGCAAGCAGGCAACTCGAACGGCGAATGTATAGACGGGGCAAAAAAGGGCGGTGTGTATTTTTCAATGCTCTCTCCAATGAATATTCTAGAATACATTTTCTGTTTGACAAGTATTAATCCCTGGGTTACCCCGGGGTTAGAAAGGAGTTGCGCATACGGCGTGATTGAAACTCGCGTGCTCAAGCGATAAGCACGCGAGTTGAAGGAAAACTGTTTTAACCGAACCGTCATACTACCGCTATATATAGGGATAAATGAGGCTAATCACCCCAATATTTGGCGTTTTTCTGGCCGAGATAGCTCAGTTGGTAGAGCACGCGACTGAAAATTGCGGTGTCGCCAGTTCGATTCTGGCTCTCGGCACTGGTAGGGGTAAAACCCAAATAACAGCCTCCAAAACCCCATATATGGCGGTCAAGGAGGTTTTTTCTTGTGAACGATAAGCACGCAATCAACATTGTTCCTGAAAGTATTGAGCAGGCGCTGCGGGGATATCTATTATCTGTGCGGGCCGCTGGCAGCAAGGCATATACGGTGGTGGTGTATGAACGCAGCATCCGCCAGCTGATCCGGCATCTGGCGAAGAGAGGCATCCGAACAATGGCGGATGTTTCCACAGATCATCTGCGCGAATTTTTTATTGAGCTCCAGGTGCTGCATAACAAGGGTGGCGTTCAGGTGTTTTTTCGTCCAATCAAAGCGTTTTTTCGCTGGTATTGGGAGGAATTCGAGATCGAGCAGCGTAACCCGATCGAAAAGGTAAAGATCGAACCAGCCAGGACAAACCCGCGCCCGGGCGTCGCAGTTGATCACATTGAGCGCATGATCGAAGCCTGCACGACGAGCAACCGGCACCGCGATCGAGCGCTTTTGTTGTGCCTGCTGGACAGCGGCGCCCGGGCGACCGAGATTTGCCGGCTGAATGTTGGCGACGTGGACCTGGTCACTGGAGAGGTGCAGATCATTAACGCGAAGGGCAACAAGGATCGATCGGTTCGTTTTGGCGACAAGGCGTTGCGAGCGTTGCGACGGTATTTACGTAGACGCGGCAACCTGATGTTGACATCGCCGCTTTTTCAGACCCGCAGTGGCGACCGCTTTACCAGGTTTTCGCTGCGCCTGTTGGTGGACCGGCGTGCAGATGACGCCGGCGTGCCCAGGCCCGGACTGCATGATTTTCGCCGGCGTTGCGCTTATGAAATGCTCAGGCGGGGTGTTCCGACGAAAGTAATTTCGCATTATCTCGGGCATTCTTCGGTGGCTGTGACGGAACGTTACCTGGCTATGGATGATGACGACGTCCTTGAAGCTCACCGGCGTTCTTCGCCCGCGGATCATTTGAGGTTGTGAAATAATCCGTTTTTGCTATAATGTAAAAAATTGATGCTGCAACGGTGGACGTGAGCCGTTGGCGTCGGGAGATGAGCGCCCGGCAGTCCCTTATGGGATTGTCGGGCGCAAGTGTTTTAAGCCGGAGGTTAGAAAATGCAAACTCTTTTGACATCACGGAAGTTTTGGGCAGCAATCTTGTCACTTGTTGTGGTCGTGGTAGCAGCTGCCGTACCAGGATTTGAGCTAGACAGTGAGGCCGGTGCAGGACTGGCCGTTGTGGCCGCCAGTTATATTATCGGCGTAGCGGTGGATCCTGGGCCAGGCGGCTGGCGCGGAGTGATACAGAGCCGGAAGTTCTACGCCGCGGTGGTCGGTTTTGTGGTCATGTTTTTACAGGGTTTTGGCTTGGGTCTGCCGTTTGGGCTAACCGAGGCTCAACTCGTCGAAATCGCAATCGTCTTTGGAGCTTACATCGCCGGCGTCAGTTTAGAGGGTAAGCTGCAAGTGACCAGCCGCTACGGGTAATCGCATGGATGTTATGCCTGGCCCAGGGGTTTGGGACCAATATGCCGTAGCTGCGATAATGTTTATCGTCATCGTCGTGATCGGGATGGCGGTCCGGAAAATATTCTACGAGTACCGTGAGTGGCAGACCATCGAATCGGAAAAACAGCGCATCTGGCAAGAGGAACAGTACGCCAAACGGGAGAAGGAAAATGTCACCCAGCGCACATGGTATTCCGAAATGGAAAAGCAGCGTGAAGTTGCCTTATCGGAACGGGATAAGCAATGGACGGCGATGGTGCGTGAAATCCAGGCGCTGGTGGACAGGCGCGACCGCGAGAGTCACCAAGCGCTAATGGAGCTGACTGGCCAGATCCGCTTGCTGACCGATGGCCTGGCGGCGCACGATGCACGTGTGGAGGGACGCATGAAGCAATTTGAGGATTATGTCAATAAGAAAGCTCCCAACCCAAGAAGGAGAAGCGCATGACTACACCCGGCACATACCGCCCATCACTAATCGATGGCCGCACTTTTGGCATTGATATCAGCCGCAATCAGGGCAGGATCAATTTCGACCGTTTTCTGCAGGCCGATCCGGTGGTCGAGTTTTGCGCCTGCCGCACCGGCATCAGCTGGGGGTACAAAGATTCGATGTTCGCTATTTACTGGGATGAGCTAACGAAGCGAAACATTCCGCGCATGGCGTACCATGTGCTTTACCCGGCGGAAAATATCGCCCGCCAGGTCGACAACTTTTTGAGTATGTTCCCGGGGCGCAGCTACGACGGCGAGGGTCCGATCGTCAATGACGTTGAGCTGGTGCATGGGGTCTCCAAGCGGGCGCTTTCCAATGCCGCAGAGGCGTTCTCGAAAGCGCTGGAAGATGCGACCGGGCGCGAAGTGATCGTGTATTCGCGTTTTTCGTTCCTGCGAGATTTCATGGAAAAGCAGGCCTGGATGGCCAGGCGCAAGTGGTGGATGGCGCAGTACTTGGCCACCACGCCGCCCAGCGAGTTCCAGGGCAATCTGTGGGTTCCCAGTGGCTTTACCGATCTGGATGTGTGGATCGTGCAGACCGGCGAGCGCGGAGATGGACCCTATTACGGCACGGAGAGCGCCCAGATCGACACCAACCGCTGGCTGAAATCTGAAATCGAGTTTCAGGCTTTATTTGGCGTGAAAACGCCGGAGCCTACGCCAACGCCGGAACCCGTTCCAGGCGGGGGGCTGCGTTACCGGGTGCTGACGGATGTTCTGAATGTCCGCAGTGTGCCATCGACGAGCAATAACACGCCTGTGCGACAACTGCGGCGGGGAGATATTGTCAACCTGGTCAACATTGCCGGGTCTGATGTGTGGATCGAGATCGCGCCAGGAGAGTTCTGCGCCGCGCAAATCGGCAGTATCAAATATCTGGAACGGGTGTAGCCAACCATGTACGCAGATCCGAAACCCTGGGAGATGCAGCCGTGGGACACCCCCGGCTCATTCCGCGCGTTTCGGGAGTTCTATCTGGCGCAGGAGCCACCGCGCAGCGTGAATGAGGCATACCGGCGCGCGCGGTTGAAGCGCGGGATCCTGGAGACGCGCAGTAAGGTCGCGCCTGGCCGCTGGCAGTATTGGTCGCGCGGTCAGGACAATGACGGCAAACCCATCCCAGGCGCATTGAGTTGGCAAGATCGAGCCAATGCCTGGGACAAGCACCTGGCCGAAATCGCCAATGCACAGATCGAAGCCCGTTGGCGCAAAAAGATCATGGGCGATATCGAGGTGCTCGGACGACTGTCCGAACACGGCCGAATCGATATCGGTATCTTCATCCGCGAGCGGGAAATGCCTTTGCGCGATGGAGATGGCAACCCGGTCAAAGATGCCGACGGGAATATCTTGACATATGCGACCTGGGATATCAATCTTGAAATGGTGAAGAAATATGGCCACCTGATCAAGTCGATCTCCAGCACGCGTTATGGGCCGAAGATCGAGATGCATGATGGGCAAACCGCACTGGTGCAGCTGGGCCGGCACCACAAACTGTTTACGGACAGCGTCGACCTGACCACCGGCGGCAGACCGCTTCAAAGTTCGGAGCACTTAAGCGATGAGCAGTTACGCAATACCATTCAGCAGCTCTCAGAGATCGGCATGGCGCTCACAGGCGGAACATCTCTACCAACGGCAGAGAGAAGCACTGCGGGCGACGATCCAGCGGGGCAAGGCGACGAACCGGCTGACGCCTGAGGTGGTGGCGGCATATGCTGCGCTGCACCTGACCGACGACGGTGGCATTCCGATCACGCCGGCAGCGCATCATTGGTTGTGGCTGCGGCTGTTGTGTGATGAACGCATCACCAAACTGCTGATCATCGCTCCGCCTGAGTCTGCCAAAACGACCTGGGCGATTTCTGCGTATCTCGGCTGCAGGATCGGCTTCTGGCCAGAGCAGTCGATCATCATCGGCAGCGTGTCCGGTCCGGTGGCCGAGAAACGGGCGCTGGGTCTGCGCGCGGCGGTGGAAAGCGCGGAGTGGCAGGCCACTTTCCCGGATATTCTGCCGATTAAAGCATCCAAAGGCGCGAAGTGGGAAACCAACGAGTGGAGCCTGGCGCCAGGCGGTAAACCCCGTCCAGGACGATTACACCCAACTGTAGCAGCATACGGCACAGGCGGGAGCGTGATCGGCGCGCGGGCAGATTTGGTGCTGGCGGATGACCTGCTGGATTTCGACAACAGCCGCACCGCCCACCAGCGCGGGCTGGTTGAGACCTGGCTGCACACATCGCTGCTCTCACGCCTTAAAAGCAAGACGGGTAGAGCGATCATGATCGGCACAGCCTGGCACACCGAAGATATCTACGCAAAGGCACGGCGCGAGGGCAACTGGGTGGTTTGCCATATCCCGCTGCTCAGCGATGGCGAGCTGGTTTATGCCAATCTCACTTACCCGGATACCTGGCCTTATGAGATGCTGGGCGATCCGGCGAGTGACCCCGCACGCTTACAGCTGCTGGGTGACCCCGTAGTGTTGCAGGGTGAAGCGAGGTTGCAGTGATCAACATGCGCGTTGTTTTGCACAACAACGGGCCAGCTCTGTGGCCGGCGCATAAATCGCTTGAAGAGGTACTGGCGCTGCGCGACACCACGCCAGAAACGATCTGGCAGGCGACGTACCAGGGCAATCCGACGCCCCCGGCGGGGACCGTATTTAAGCGGGAGTGGTGGCGCGGCCCGACGCGTTACGATGCTACAGACAATGGCTTAATCACTGCCTGCATCGGGCGCTGGATCTCCTGGGATACAGGACTCAAAGACGAGTCAACCAATGCCTACACAGCCGCGGTGATCGGCGAATTGTGGCGTGACTATCGAATGGCCATCCGCACCGTCTGGCGCGATCGGCTGCAATTTCCGGATCTACCGCAGAAAATCGAGGCGCTGGCCAGGCACTACAACCGCGATGAGAAGCTGCGCGGGATCATCATCGAGGATAAGGCAAGCGGGACGAGCGCCTACCAAACCTTGACCGCAACAGCGGACGCGGCCATCAAAAAGCTGTTGATCGCATTCATGCCGCATGGTGATAAAGAGGTCAGGGCGCAGCAGGCGGCTGTCCACTGTAAAAACGGCTCGGTTCTGCTGCCTTACCCAGGCGAATCTGTGCCCTGGTTGATCGATTTCGAGGATGAGTTATTCGATTTCCCGGCCAGCGCATTCAAAGACCAGGTTGACGCCTTTTCGCAGCTGGTTCTTTTTACCGAAAATCTATTAGCCGCCGGCTATGAAGCGAGGAAAGCCCATGAACAATCTCATTAAGCGCACCGCGCCACCCAAGTACCAGATCGATATGAATCTGTCGCTGGCGGATACTTATTCTGCCCTGGAGTTCTACTATCACAACAACGGTCTTTACGCCCTGATCCAGCAAGATCTGATGACAAATGGCCTGTGGACGGAGGGCATGGTCGGGCTGCGCAATCCGGCCCACCGGGTGGTGGAATTTTACGTGGCGAAGCTGTGGCCAGGAAAATTGTCAGTGGCGCTGCCGATTGTCACCACCAACGAGAATATCATCGAGCCGATTCATAAAATCTGGGAATGGTCCAACTGGGGTTCGGCCAAACAGGTGGCGGCGCGCTGGTTCGCGCTGTATGGGGACATGTTCATCAAGGTGGCGGCCAAAGCCAAAGGACCCGGTGAGCCGGCATCGCAGGTATTTTTTCAGAACATCAAACCCATGTACGTCACCGACATCACTGCCGACGAGCGGGGTTACCTGACCCGGATACGGATCGATATCCCGCGCATACGCAAAGGTGAGACGATCCAGACTTACTTTTACACTGAAATCTGGGACAAGAGCACACAGCTGTACCGGCGCTGGGAAAACAATAACGGCCCGGGGACATCCGAAGACCGGCTGGGCCAGCCAATCGAAGAACGCCCTTTCTCCGATTTCGGGATCGATTTTATCCCGATTGTACACGCCAAGTTCCAGGACGTGGGCGAGCCGCGCGGGATAGGCGCTTTTACGCATGCTCTGGACAAAATTGATGAAGCCAACCGGATGGCAACCAGACTGCACCAGCTGCTCTTCCGGTTCAACGATGTGATCTTTGCGGTGTCAGCCAACATGGTGGATGGATCCGGGCGACCGCTGCCGGCGCCGTCATTGGAGTTGGGAGACGATCAAATGGGAGACTCGCAGACCATGACGGTAGGCACAGGAACGAAGGTCGCCAGGCTGCCGGGAAACAGCAAACTCGAAATGATGGTGCCCGACCTTAAATACGCGGATGCGCTGGAGATCCTGAACGCCCATATGCGCGAACTTGAGCGCGACCTGCCAGAGATGGCGTATTACCGCATGCGCGAGCAGGGACGCGATCTTTCCGGCAGGGCGATCCGGCTGTTGCTGTCTGACACGGTGGATAAAGTGCTGGAGGCGCGGGGTAATGCAGAGACCGCGCTGGCCAGGGCGGATGCGATGGCGCTGACAATCGGGATCAATCTGGAGTTGTTTGATAAAAATATCGGGGCTTACGATTTAGGGAGTTTCGATCACACTTTCAAGGACCGCGAGGTCATCCCGTTGAGCGAGCTGGAGAAACGTGAAATCGCGCTGCTGGATAAGCAGCTGGGAGTGAGCGAAGACACGCTGTTGACCCGGCTGGGGTACGATCCGAGCCATGAGCGGGAGATGCGCGAAAACGAAGCAAGCGAGTTGGGCGAAAAACTTTTGACCGCGTTCGACAAAGACGAATAGAGGCGGCATGGCGGATTATGGCCAGCTATACCGGGAGGCGGAGCGGTTCAGGCGAGCGCTTCTGCGGCGCGAGCGCGAAGCCGCCAGCGACCTGGTGCGCTATTATGGCGAGATCTGGCGCGTGCTCAACCAGAAGATCCAGGCGCTGGTAACAGCCTATTACGCTGATCCTGAGCCATCGCAAAACTGGCTGTTCCGTTATGATCGGCTGGCGGCGCTGCGCGCGCAGGTTGACGAGCAGATCCGCGCCTTCAGCCAGTACGCCGAGAATCGCATCAAAGCCGAGCAGCTGTATTTGATCGACCAGGCGCAGCGGCACAGTGAGCAACTGGTCAGGCTTGGATTGGTCAGGGCGCCGGATGGGTTCCGGCTCAATTTCAACAGGCTGGCCGTGGATGCAATCACCGACCTGGTCGGTATGCTGCAAAGTGGCAGCTCGTTACGGAGCCTGTTGAATGAGCTACCAGGCGACGCCGGCCAGTCTGTGGCAGATGGTTTGATCCGTGGCGTGGCGCTGGGGCTGAATCCGCGCGCGGTGGCGCGAGAGATCCGCCAGGCGCTGGGTGGCAACCTGGTGCGGGCGCTGCGGATCGCGCGGACGGAGCAACTGCGGGCATACCGCGAGGCGACCAGGCGGAGTTACCAGGCCAACGAACATGTGATCAAGGGTTGGATCTGGGTCTCGGCGCGCAATGAGCGCACCTGCGCGGCATGCTGGGCCAAACACGGCTCGAAACACAGCCTGGACGAGCCGATGGACGAACATCCCAACGGGCGCTGCAGTAAGGTACCCTGGCTGAAGACCTGGGAAGAGCTGGGGTTTTCCGGGATAGCCGAGGGAAGCGGGCCGGTGGAGAGCGGTGCGGTGCTGTTCGCGCGCATGCCGGCGGAGAAGCAGATTAAGATTTTGGGGCCGGCGAAGTACATGGCGTACCGGGAAGGGCGGCTGTCGCTGAGCGATCTGGTGGGGCGCAAGGTAAGCCCGACATGGGGCGTAACGCATTACGAGCGCAGTTTGAAAGAGGTGGGGTTGGATAAGGCGGAACTATTGAAGGAGTTTCGAGATCGCCAGGCGAATTGAAGCATTCCATTCTATCGTTCAGAATCGCGACCACGGCCGAAGTGGTTAGAGGCTCTAATAAAGGCCAGTATATTTGGGGATAAGAAAAACCGCCTGGTGGGTCTGCCATTTCCCACATACCCTTAGCATTCGCTTTATCCGGGCGTAGATGACAGATTCTCTACCTCAAGCGGTTTTGCCTAATCATAATACCATTTTTGGATTTCGTTTTCAATGTCTCTATTGATATTGACAAAATATGCTAAAATAACTTTAACCGCCCAATGGGGCGCACATGCTGCAGCGGTGGACGTGAGCCGCTGATTTCGGAAGATGAGCTCTCCGGGAACTTTTTCGTTCCTGGGGAGCTTTCTTTTTACCAAACTGGAACCACGCAAACTGAAAGGCGGATAACTCAGGTAAGGAGCCAGAAATGTTGTTTCGTTCAGTTCGATTTTACAAGCCGGATGATGGCAAAGGCGGAGACGGCGGCACGGGGAACGACCCCGGGACCCAGGACCCGAAACCGGGTGAAGGGTCGAACAACGGCAACCCGCTGGCAGACGGCAGCCCAAAAGGTGGCCCAAGCTTCGCATCCGAGGCCGACTTCCAGAAAAAGGTCGATGAAATCCTCAAAGACCGGCTGGAACGGGAAAGAAAGAAAGCCGAAGAGGCTGCCAAAAAAGCCGCGGATGAAGCGGTAGCAGAAGCCGCGAAGAAAAACGGCGAATGGCAGAAGGTGGCAGAGCAGCGTGAAAAAGAGATCGCCGAGGCACGTGAGAAGCTTCAGGAGCTAGATAAAGCCCAGGAGCAGATCAACCGTTACAGCGAGACGCTGAACAAGCACCTTGAGACGCAGCGCGCAGGCCTGCCGGAAGCGATTACCAAACTGCTGGACAAATTAGATCCCGTCGATCAACTGGAATGGCTGGCAGCCAACAAGGAAGCGATCGGCAAGACGAAACTGGACGGACCACCGCCGTCGCCCTCACCCGATGGCGGGGCGAATGGCAAGCAGCTCGAAGAAGCGAAAGAGGAATTTGCGCGCCGAGTGCGCAATTGGTTCTAAATTAAAAGGAGCATTTTATGGCCAACTTAACTGTTACATCCGCACACCTGGTCAAGGGCGACGATGAGCACCAGCTCACTCTGCCGGCCGGTGTGGACATCAGCGCAGGTCAGGCGATCCGCCCGGACCCATCGACCGGCAAGTGGGTACTGGCTCTGGCCACGACCGCTGCCAACGTCGGCGACACGCACATCGCGCTGACCACCGTCAAAGCCGGCGAGGCGCTGACTGGGGTGAAGGCCCCGTGCGTCCTGGACCTGGGCGAGGCCCTGGCAGCGCTGGATTACGGCGCAATCGTGTATCTTTCGGACACTGCCGGCACGCTGGCAGATACGGCCGGTACGGTTTCAACCCAGGTAGGCAGGGTTGTACCTGGATGGGCGAATGTTTCGCCAGATAAACTGCTGCGCGTCAGCCTGGTGTAGGAGGTGAGCGATGCCTAACGCGAATGCTTATGGTTTCATGACGCTGGCTGAATTCTATAATCAGCGCATCTCCAATATCAACGGCGGGGTTCAGCGGGTTTGGGAAGCCATCCAGATGTCGGTTGCGGAGTACAACCGGGTCTCGGGGGCAACGCTTTCTGAATTCGCCGTGCCCACCGAGCTGGCAATGGAGCAGATCGAATTACCCGGCGATGGCACCCTGCAGCCGCTGGATGAACATGGCAACCCACTGCCGGTGGTCCCATCGGGGAATTACCAGGTGGCCTACCCAATCCAGGGCGGCGGCACTGCCTGGGGAGACAACCGTGTCAGCCGCGAGCTGATGACGGTCGAGGAAGCCGACCGCTTCACCGCGGATAGCCTCCAGCGGGACGGGAATTGGCTGGTGCGGCATGCGCTGGCGGCCATCTTCACCAACACTGCCTGGACCTTCAACGACAAGAGCGGCGGCGCTTTCGGCGTGAAAGGTCTGGGCAACATCACCATCCAACCGCTGGCCAACAACGATGCGGTCAAGTATGCCCGCAAAGGCATCAGCGCGCCGGCTGTGGATAACCACTACCTGGCCCAGGCTGACGCGATCGCCAATGCTAGCAACCCATTCCCGACCATCAAAGCGGAACTCCACGAACATCCTTCCAACATGAACCAGCCGATCGTGGCTTACGTGGCGTCCAACCTGGTAACCTCGATCCAGGGGTTGACCGAGTTCGTAGATAAAGACGATTCGGACATCCGCCCTGGAGCGAACTCCGACAGCCTGATCGGCATGATCAGCGCGGGGCCAGGGGATGAGGTGATTGGCAAGACCAAGAGTGGCGTGTGGATCGTCGAATGGGGCGCGCTGCCCAGTGATTATTTGATCGCGAAGGTCATGGGCCGCCCGCCACTGAAGATGCGCGAATATCCGGCGCCCAATCTAAAGGGATTGTTCCCCGAACGGGCCGACGTGGACGGCAATCACATCGTGCGTCGCTTCATCCGCTACGCCGGCTTTGGCTGCTTCGACCGCGTGGCGGCGCTGGTCTACCAGATCGGGAATGGCTCATACGTTATTCCTTCGGGCTTCAGCGCTCCGCTGGCAGCCTAAACCAGACTGACCCAAAGTCATAAAAGGGCAGGCGCGCGATGCTGTGCCTGCCCTTTTTGAGAAAGGAGCAGAATGAACATCGGAATTTTGGCGGCGCGCAAGGATAAAGCCCTGGCCAGGATCGCCGCAGCCGCCCCGGATCTCGGCCTGCAGTACCGCGTGCCCGAAGATCTGCTGAAACGGTTGACGGCTGAGAACAAGGATCGCGAGGTCGAAGCAATGGAACGGCTCGAGGCCACAGCAGAGTTGATCGAAGTGCTGGCGCAGGCAACACCAGAAAAGGCGCAAACCGAGCCGGATAAACCGGCCAGACCAAAGGCAGAGCGGAAATGAGCGTTCCGGCAGCCTACAGCGAGCTGACCCTGGCGCAGTATATGCATGCAGAGCTCGGCCCGGTGGCAAAGGTGCTGGAATACCCGGAACCAGCCGAGGAACCAGGCATATACCGCGAGGCGGTCAATGAAGTGCTGCTATCTGCCGGCGTGAGCGACATTTCCCAGATAGCTGATATTCGCAAAGTGCGCGCGCTGGCGCGGCGGGAAGCCTGGGCAATGGCAGTCAAGGCGCTCTCGACCTATTACAACTTCAGCGCCGATGGCGCACGCTACGACCAGAGCCAAATGCACGCACAGGCGAAAGCAGCGCTGGATCAGGCGATCGGCGACTGTTTGGCGCTGGGGCTGGAGGGTTATACAGTGAGTATCCAAAGCCTGGATTACCGCCATGATCCCTACAGCTTCCCGAAGGAGGTCTGATGCGATTAAGCGAGCAGGAGCTGAAAACCATGCGCAAAGCGCAAGAAGAACTGATGACCGAGACGGTTTATATCCAGGCGGTCGTTGCGGTTTCGGATGGCGCGGCTGGATCGAGCGAGAGCTTGCAAACCATCGCGACGACAAAAGGCCGGATCGGGACGTTGGGGCGCGATCCGCGCGAGCGCGAGATAGCTGGGCGGATGGGATCGGTGCACATCTACGTCGTCAGCCTGCCGGCGGACACTATGCTCAGCGATAAAAACCAGTTGCAGATCAATGGTCGCCAGTTTGTAATCGGCGGCGTGATCCGCGCAAGCAGTACAACCGCGCTGCGGGCGGTGGTGGCAGAGGTACTGTAATGACCAAAGGCGGGCGGATCGTTTTATCGGACAATATCATCCCGCAGCTGCGCAAGCGGTTACCGGCGGCGGTCGATGCAGTGGTGCAGAAGACGGCGGCAGAGGTCGAGAAAAACGCCAAAGAGGCGATGGAAGGACCGAAACACGGCAGAACTTACCGGGTGAGCAAGACCGGCAAGCCGCACACTGCCAGCGCGCCAGGCGAAGCACCGGCGATCGATACTGGCCTGCTGCACTCTTCGATCATGCACTATCGCGAAGGCGTTGGAAAGGCGAGCGTGGATGTGTATGCCGATTATGGCCGCGACCTGGAATTCGGCACGCGCAAGATGGCAGCCAGGCCGTTTTTACGACCGGCAATCGAGGCGGCGGCGAAGGCTTTCTTTGAGGCGCTGCGCCAACTGGAGAACCGGTTGAAATGAGCCTGATGACGGCGGAGACCTGGCTGGCGCAGACAATCAAAGGCGATAGCGAACTGCAGGCCTTGATCGCTGAGCGGGTATTTATCGATTACGCCCCAAATGGCAGTGACTATCCGCTGGTGGTGCTATCGTTTATCAGCGGCCCTCCGGTGACCAACCTATCTGTGGATGTGGTGATGTTCGACGAGATATGGCTGGTGAAGGTGTGGGTAGAGGGCAACAGTTATGTACCGGCAGCCACGATCCTGGAAAAAATCCAGGGCCTGCTGCACAAAGCCAGCGGGAGCACGACGGACGGAAGTGTCATTGGCTGCATGCAGGAAGACCTCTTCCGCCTGGCGGAGAATGAAGGCGACAAGCACTACAAGTGTTTTGGCCAATATTTCAGAATTTATACCCAGTAGGAGTGAACAATGGGCGAAAAAGCCAGTATTTTTCAAGGCGTGCAGATAGGGATCGAGACTACCCCAGGCACCCCGGTAGCAGCGACTAAGAAGCTGCTGGCAACCAGCCTGGTACCCGGCTCGCGCGTTGAGGCGGATGCCTTTCGGGCGATGGGCAACAAATACGCCAGTTTTGTGACCCTTAACAAAGAGTGGGCTGAGGCGAACATCAGCGGAAAACTGACCTACAACGAGGTGCTTTACCTGTTGATATCGCTGCTGAGCCAACCAACTCCGGTTCAACAGGGCGCGACGGCGGCGTACAAGTGGACATTCATGAGCGCAACCAGCGCCGAGGACGCGGGCAAATCGCTGACGGTTGAACAGGGCGACGCAAACAGCGCCTGGCGAGCCGCTGGTGTACGGGTCAACGGCCTGACGTTCACCTTCAACCGCAATGAGGTGGCTGTGGCAGGATCTGCGATTGGTGAGCCGCTGGAAACAGACATCACGCTGACCGGGTCCCCGACCAGCCTGACGCCGCTGCCGGTGCTACCGGCGCATCTGCTGCTTTACCAGGCAGATACCCAGGCGGGGCTGGGTGGCGCATCGCCGATTTCACGCGGATTTGGATTGGAATGGAGCCTGACAAATAAATTCGGGCTGGCATGGCCAGTGGGCGGCGATCCGGTTGCGGTTGAGACCGAGCCGACTTTGGAAGCCAAGCTGAAATTGGCGTCCGACACTGTCGGCATGGGTTTCTATGCGACGATGCGCGCCGGCGCGACCAAGTGGTTCCGGGTAAAGGCTGTTGGGCCGCTGATTGCAGATACCTATTACCAGACCTTCCAGCTGGATTTTCCGGCGCAGATCAACAATGTGGGCGATTTCAGCGATGAAGACGGCCTGTACCTGTTGGAGTACAACTTGGCGGGGATTCACGACGCGACCTGGGGCAAATCCTTCCAGATCGATGTCACCACCGACGTGCAAACCCTTTAGGAGCGGATATGGCCATACGGTTAGCTGATTTGCATAAAGAGACGCGCAAAATTGAGGTTGAAATCGGCGGAGAGACGCTGACGGTCGAATACCGGGTCAACGTGGTAACGCCGGCTTTCCTGAACTCCAACCCAGGAGTGGTCGAGCAGTTGGAAACGGCGCTGGTCAGCTGGGACCTGCTGGGCGAGAAAGGAGATCAACCGCTGCCGATCACAAAAGAGGTGCTGCAAACGATCCCGGTCACGGTGCTGAGCCTGATCCTGGAAGAGATCACCGATGACATGCGCGGACCAGGGAAAGACGAAAAAAAAGGCTGACGCGCTGGCTGAAAGCGCCGGATGTGTTTGACCCCCCCAGCGCGGATACTCTGGAAGCGCTTTCCCTGATACGCGTGGCGCGGCACTTCGGCTGCCCGGCCTGGGAACTGGCGCGCCAACCCGCCTACTGGCTGGATATGGGACTGCTGGATATGGAGGTGGATGCGGCGCTGGCAAGCAACGCCAGGAAAAACGGCAAAGCGTTTACCCCGGCTGGATCAAACTGAGAGGACGGCATGGGCATACGAATCGCAAGGTTATTCGCTGAAATTGGAGCAGATCAAAGCGGATTGGATGCCGGCCTGGGCCAGGCTGAAACCAAGCTGAAGCAGTTCGGCCAGGCCGACCTGATCAAAGGCGGCTTGATCCTGGGGGCGCTGCACAAGATCGGGCGCGGCTTTGTGGATATGGGACGGCAGGCGGTGGGCTCGTATGCGGATTTCGAACTGGCCGGGATGAGCCTGCAGACGCTGGTTGCGCAGGAATTGACCGCGACCGGGGCGGCGCGCGACATGGGCGAGGCGCTGGGCATGGCCGGAGAACAGGCGCGCGGGCTGCAGGATTGGATCCAGCAGCTGGCGATCAAATCGCCATTCACGCAGACGGGCATCCGGGCGGCATTTCAAACCGCGCTGGCCTACGGGATGACGACCAAAGAGGCGCAGCGGCTGTCGAAAGCGGTGCTGGACTTCTCGGCGGGGTCAGGGCGCGGAGAAGCCGCCATGAACCAGGTCGCGCTGGCGCTGGGGCAGATCCAGGCGAAGGGCAGGCTGGCGGGGCAGGAAGTGCTGCAGCTGGTCAACGCCGGCATCGGGGTGGACAATATCCTGGCGAAAGCCTTCGGCAAGACCACCGAGGAGATCGTCAACCTGCGCGAGAAAGGCCTGATCCCGGCTGACCTGGCGGTCCAAGCGATCGTGGAAAGCCTGGAGAAGGACTTCGGCGGCGCGGCGGAACGGGCAGGCGGTTCGTTTTCGGGCCTGCTGAGCTCGATGAAGGATCTGAAAGAGATCGGTCTGCGCGAGTTCTTCGGGGCGACCTTCCGCGAGATCCAGCCGATGCTGCAGGATTTCGTCAGTGCGCTGCAGGATCCGAGGACGCTGGAGAAAATCACGAAAGCCGGTGAAGATCTGGCCAGTACGTTCAGAGGGATGCTGGAGCTGGCCGAAAAAGCCGGGCAGACCTGGGACAGCGTGGACGAGAGCAATAAACGGTTGCTCACTGGCCTGGGTTTGACGGTGCTGCTCGGGCCGAAAGTCATCAATTTTATGATCGGGTTTGTTGGACTGTTATCAAAGGCTGCGGTGGGAGTAAAGGCCTGGCAGGCAGGGATGACACTCACCGCGGCGCTGGGGGCGGCTGGATTGTCCAGTGTGGCGATCGCGGCTGGTGCGGTCGCGGCGGCCCTGGCCAGTGTGGTAGCGGTTGGCTGGCAGTGGAACCAGCAGATCGTAAAAACGAATCGTGCCGGCAAGGAAATGGTCGGCGGGGCGTGGTCCAATTTCTTCGAGGAGCAAATCACCAGCGGCAAGAATGCCAGCGAGGTGCTAAAAGAATACCAGGCCACGCAGGAACGGGTACAGAAGCAGTTTCATGAAATGGCGCGCGGTAATTTTGCCAGCATTTTTGTGCGCAGATCAGCGCTGGAAGCTGATCCGCAGGCATTGAATAGAGCCCTGGCGATAACCGCCAAGACATTTGAAGAATACAGTCGGGTGGCCGCCGAGGCGGGATTGCAAACTGAGCTTTTCACTCTCAAGCAATGGGAGGCGATCCAGGCGCAGGTCGAAGCTCAGAAAATGATCTTCGGCACCGAAAAGGGCATGCAGGCATACAGCGATCGGTGGAGCGCCCTGGCTGCATCCTTTGGGAGCGTGAACGAAGCCAGCTATTTGACATCGTCGCAGCTTTTCAGCCTACAAGAAGAGGCATCGGGGTATTTAGGAAGCCTGGATCAGATGATCCAGAAGCAGGCAGATTTACGTTCAGCGATGGAGGACTGGAACAGTCGTACTGGCAACGACTTCGCTTCCCTGCTGGACCAGAGGCTCACGCCGGGCACGGAACGCTGGCTGCAAGGCATGGGTACGATCGACGAAGTCTTCGGCACCTCAATCATCAAACAGTTCGAGCTGAAGAAGAAGATGGAGGAACTGGCCCAGGAATTCGCGAATACCGGCGATCAAGAAACGTTCAAGCAAAAACTGCTGGAGGTTCAGGAAGAAGGCCTGATGACGATGCAATCGGAGCTGGACGAGGTCACAACGAAGGCTCAGGAACTCTACGACAAACTGCTGGCCTTCCCGAGTGAAATTCGCATCGCCATAGGCTTTGATATCGAAAATTACCCAGGTTTTCTGGATATTTATTCAAAACGCAAGCAAAAAGGGTTTGAATCATTCCAACTCGACTCGACCACTCCGCAAACACGCGCGACCGGCGGGACGGCCTGGGCTGGGCGGGTATACCGCTGGTGGGAGCGCGGTCCGGAGTTCTTCGTCCCAGCACAGAACGGGCGGATCGAGCCGGCCAAGCCAGCGGATGAGCGCCCTGTTCAGGTGATTGTGCAGGCAGAAGTCAAGAATGACATTGACATTTACAAAATGGCGCGAATGGTCGCGACCGAAATCCGAAGGGGGAAATTATGAGCGTCGGGCTGCGCTTCACGAACGGGACAGTTACGGTCAACCTGAGCGACCTGACGCGCGGAATCTTTGTCGAGCACCGCCCGGGCAACGAACCGAGCGGGGCGGATACCGAGATGGATGTTTATATCGTGCGGCTGACGGGCGATCGGGCCGCGAACCTGACCACAGTGCATGATTTGAACAAACTGTTCGAGCAGGCGCGTGAACGGAAGGGAAAGCCGTTCCTGGCGCGGGTATTCATCGAGCGCGATCTGGGCGATGGCACCTGGTGGCGCAGCGAAGTGCGGGAAGGGCAAATCCTGCTCACCGATACAATAGACCGGCTGGGTCGCAGCCCGCAGCTTGAAATCGTAGTCAGCCGGATGAACTTCTGGGAAGGGGCAGAAATACAGATCCCGCTCTCGAATGGGAACGGCGCGAACAACACCAGCGGTCTGACGGTCTACCCGATCGACGATGGGCAGAGCGGCAAAGACAACTGGGTGGATATCTCCGGGGCGAACGTGACCGGTGACCTGGAGGCGCCTATTCGGTTCGAGCTGACCAACACCTACAATAACAGCAACCGGACAGAGACAGTGTTTTTATCCCTGAACCGCAACAGCTCGCCAGCGACATTTGCGCACATCCTGGAGGGGGAGAACTCCAACGCCGGTGGAAGCATTTTACCCGGGTCGCCTGATTACGCCTCTTATAGCAATGGGCGATACCGCGAGCTGCCGGTGTTCACCAACCAATACACCTACCAGATGTACTGGGAGCTCAGTGGGGATTTCCTGGGCAAGGCGGCTGGCAATGATTTTCATGTGCTGGCCAGGCTGGCAAGCAGCCCAGAAAATGACACCTGGGCGAAATTGTTCCTGTCGATTGAGGGACTGACCACGATCTACGAGAGCACGCCGGTGCTACTGTCCACCTTCGCGCGTTTGCAGGAACTGGGCAGCCTGCGGGTGCCGCCGTACCTGTGGAAGCTGGGGGAAACGATTGCGCCGCTGCGGCTGTATATCACCTTCTGGCGCAGCGGGGGCGGCGTGAACCAGGCGATCGATTACCTGCAATTATGCCCGCTGGACGGGTATCGTAAGATCTCGCACGTGGGTTACAACATCGGCTACAATGCGCGACTGGTGGACAACCAGATCGAGGATATGGCCTATGTTGCCTGGGGCGCGGGCGCATATGGCTATCAGGTCATTTACGGGGACAAGATTTATCTGCAGCCGGGCGTCAACCAGCGGTTGTATATCGTTGCGACCGGATCCGCGATGCCGGTGCGCACCAGCAGCGTGAAGATTTGGTACCGCCCGCGGAGGCGCAGCTTATGAGCCTGAGCGTACACCTGCAGAAACGCAGTTTCGATACCCTGCTGTTTTTGCCGCGGATCGAATGGCAGGTCGAGCGTCTGCGCTGGCATGCGGTGGGGGGGCCAGATGAGGCCACGATCCGCGCGAGCGGGCCAGAGATGGATTTATGGGAATGCGCGGAGCTGCTGCGCTGCCCGATCGAGGTGCATGACCGCAACCAGCCGGTCTGGTGGGGATATGTCGAGGCGGTAAAGCTCCATAAGCACCGGCTGGCGATCAGCGTTTCTGTGGAAACGATGAGCAACCAGGTCAAGGTAACCTACACGGAAATGAAAGTCGGGGGAGTTTCGGGCGGACGGGCGTCAACCGCCTGGACGGGGGATGATTTGAGCCGCAGCATCTACGGCACAAAGGAAAAGATCGTGTCACTCAGCCAGGGCAACCAGGATCAGGCGACCAAGCGGTTAACTGCGGAACTGGCGGGGCGCAAATATCCGCTGGTTGACCTGGAGCTGTTGGCAGGCGGCGAAACTGAACAGGGTTACGCGGAAATCACCTGCCGCGGCTGGTGGCATACGATGAGCTGGGTGTATTGGGACAACCCGGGCGGCAAGGTGGTTTACGAAGAGCTGGGCGGTGGGCTGCAGTCGCTGGGCGATCACAGCTCACGGCAGATGCTGGCGATGTCGTTCACGGCGGTGGGCAGCAACTGGGGCGCGGAAACAATCCAGCTACGGATGAAGCGCGAAAATTCACCAGGCGACAACCTGCTGGTTTATCTGTCAGCGAACAACGGCGGAATACCGGGAACTGTGCTGGCTTCGGCCAGCATGCCTGGTGCTAATGTGGATGAAAACCTGAACTGGCACGAATTCAATTTATCGCCGCGCGTGGCAATGAACAACGGGACGACCTATTGGATTGTGATCGAGCGGTCGGGGGCGATCAACGCCAGCAATTACTACCGGATCGGGGTGAACGAAAGCCTGGGTTACGCTGGCGGTGTGCTGCGCATCTGGAACGGCTCGAGCTGGGTGGCGCGCAGCCCGGATGCAGACATGAATTTTCGGGTGGGCGGGACGCAGGAGACGAGCGATCAGATCAAGGAGATCCTGGAGGATGGGGCGAAAGGGCAGTTTTTCACTGGCGTGGATATCGACGCAGCCAGTGGTGTTTTTACATCACCGTTCAGAGATGGCGATCAGACCGCTATGACGGTGCTGGAAGAACTGATGAAAAGCGGCGGCGCGAATGGTCGGCGGCTGCTAGCGAGCGTGGATATTTATCGACGGGTCAGGATTTATGAAGAGCCGGCGGCGGGCGAAAAAGATTACTTCATCACCTCGGACGGCGTGATGAGCGATTTCCTGAATAAACCGCTGGACAAGGTGCGGTACCCGGTGGGTGTGTGGGCCAGGTTGAAGGATGTGATTCCGGCCTCGATGGACACATCAAAAGTCGCCAGCATCGAGCGGGTGTTCCTTGAAGAAGTGATTTATGACGCTGATAACGAGAATGTTCAGGTCGGGCCACGCAGCGCGGCGAAATTGTTGGAGCTGGAATGAGTGACCTGTTCCAGGATATCCTGAGCAAAATCAAGCCTTACGTGATGGGCTGGATCGGCGAGGTGAACACCGGCGCCGCGATCGGATCGCACGAGCTGAGCGGCACCCTGCACACCGGCAGCCTGGCGGATGCGCAGGCGCCGCAGTTTCTGAAAACAGATGGATCACGCCAGCTGATCGGCAACCTGACGGTAGCCGAGGGGATCACCATCGACGGGGTGGATCTGTCGGCATTTAAGGCGTCTTATGACATCCACGCTGGGCTGGACGCCGCCACCGCGCACGGGTCGGTTGGGGTGCACAGTCATCAAAGCAGCCCACAGGGTGGGCTGCTGGATCACGGCCTGGCGCTGACCGGTCTGTTGGACGATGATCATACACAGTACGCGCAGGCAGAAGGCAGCGGGACGCGACGCGCCTACGAAGCCGGGCGGTTGAACAAATCCATCCTGGCTGGCAACGGCCTGACCGGCGGCGGGTTGATGACCGCTGACCGCACGCTGCACGTCGGCGCAGGGAGCGGGATTGTGGTCAACGCGGATGACGTGGCGGTGGATACCGGCGCGGCGTTCGTCTGGACAAATGACCACACCTTCCAGGGACTGACCAAGACCCGTCACCTGCACCCAGAATTAACAGATACCTATGATCTGGGATCCTCAACGCTGCTGTGGCGAAAGGGCTGGTTGAGTGAGCTGGATGCCGTGCTGTTCGCGCAGCAGACGCAGACGCTGGTGGGCGGCTGGTTGTCGGTCGGGGTTGGGGAGGGGTCGCTGCCGTTCGACGTGGCGGCAGCTGACACACAGATTGATTTTGGCCAGGCCATGACGGTCGGTGATTTTATTCTGTTCCGCGCGGCTCTGGCGGTCGAGTATATGCTGATCGGTAACCTGGTGAGCGGGACAACCTACAATGTCACCCGCGATCTGGACGGCAGTGGAGCAAACGATTGGCCCGCCGGGTCGGTGTACGCCATCCGGCGGAACGGGTCAGGCTGGCTGGAACTGAATGCCTACGACACTCCGCGCTTACAGATGATGCGCCAGGGAGCCACATATAATGCGCAGACCGAATTGATCCGCATGGGCGACCTGAACGGCAACTGGGGCTACAGCGCCGAAAAGTGGGGGCTGGCGATCGGGGAGTATGCCGCAGGCAAACCGAACATCACCGTCGACCAGGATGGGGCGATGAAGTTTCGATTGCACACAGCCGAGGTTATGCGCTTTGAGAGTGGCAACGCAGATCTGACCGGGAAATTACGGATGCCAGGAACATCCAGCGCGATTGCGATTGGCAGCACGCCGCCGACTGCCAACAACGCCG
>JASEHI010000003.1:35243-73622 GCA_030018695.1 Anaerolineales bacterium | reverse complement strand
ATCGAACATCCCGGCGTTCCAATTTATATTGCTGGCGTGAATACCGGCCTGGCAAAACTGGCCGGGGAGACCTGCCAGGGCTTCCACGCCCACCCGTTCAACAGTCCGCGCTACCTGCGCGAGGTGATCTTACCGGCCATCGCGGAGGGAGCGGCAAAAGTAAAACGTAAAACGCAAAACGTAACGGTATCGGTCACAGCTTTTGTCGCCACCACGCCGGAGGAAGAGAACTTCTGCCGCGCCCAGATCTCGTTCTACGCCTCCACGCCCTCCTACAAGCCGGTGATGGAATTGCACGGTTGGGGCGAAGTGGCCGAGCGGCTTTCAGTCCATGCCAAGAATGGTCAATGGGGCGAGATGTTTGGATTGATCAGCGATGAAATGCTGCGCGAGTTCTGCCTGATCGCCCCCGAAGCTGATTTACCCGCCGCGTTGAAGGAACGTTATGACGGGCTGGCAGACAGGATCACACTGTACACCCCATTTGTGCCGGGCGAGAAGGATGGATTTTGGAAAAAAATGACGAGAATATTCAATTCAACCGAGGCAAGGTGTACATCCGCTATGTTTTAACTCATGCGGAATATGACCGAGGAGATTGGAGAAAATGACCGTTTTTACTGATCAACTTCAAATTTATTGGCAAAATATCAGCCCGCTGCTCTCCATCCGGAACGAGCGCGAGTACAACGCGGCCGTCGAACGGATGAATGATTTGCTGGATGAAGTCGGCACAGATGAAACGCACCCACTCTACAGCCTGCTCGATACGCTTGGGACGCTGATCCATGCTTACGAGGCGGAGCGCTACCCCATCCCTACCGCCAGCGGCGCAGATGTTCTTCGCCTGCTTATGGAAGAGCATGGACTGACCCAAGCGGACTTGCCCGAAGTGGGGTCGCAAGGCGTGGTATCTGAGACTTTAAGCGGCAAACGTGAATTGAACGTTCGCCAGATCCGTGCGCTGTCAGAGCGTTTCAAGGTTTCGGCGGCGGTGTTTGTGTAATAGTTCGTGCCGGGGGAGAAGGATGGGCTTTGGAGAAAAATTAGCAAATCGTTTTTAGCATTAGCACATGGACTGTGTGGTATACTGAAAAAGTATGACTTTCCATAAAGTATGACTTTTTAGGAGTTGTAACCATGTCCGTATACGTGCGCGTCCAGGAAAAAGGCCAGGTGACTATCCCCACCCGTCTGCGGCGGAAATTCAATTTGAAGAAGGGGGATACGGTCATGTTTGTGGAGACCAAAGATGGGGTCTTGATCAAGCCCGCCGAGGTAATTGTTTCGGAGGCTTTGGCCAACATTGGGGAGGCGCTAAGAGCAGAAGGCATCACTCTTGAGGATTGGATCGAGAAAAGCCGGGAATTCCGCGCCAAAATGCTAAGAGAAGAGTATGGTTTCAAAGAAGAAGATCTAAAAGAAGAACGTTAATGTATCGCGTTTTCCTTGACTCCAGTGTTCTTTTTGCTGCGGCTTACTCCACAACAGGTCATTCCCATGATCTTGTCCGAATCAGCGCACAGGGACACATTCGTATTGTGTTGAGCAATTTCGTAATTGGCGAGACGCGCCATAATCAGACGCTCCCATCCTTGCCGCAGCCAAAGCCGCCAGAGTGGATATGCTCGTCTCGCTGGATAAGAAGCACATCCTGGGCCGCCCCGAACTTGCAGATTACATCGCTGCGGCGATTTTATCCCCAAGAGAAGCGATCGAGCGCATCCGGGGGCAATGAGATGCACTATGGCATCGAGCTGATCCCCTTCGGCGAATTCGGCGCCCCGTGACAAGTTGTGAAGTTTACTGACAGCCGAGCCTATCCAAACTCTAATCTTCCTCATACAAATTCCGCTCCGCTTTTTGGTAGAATCAATCCAGACAGTTCTTGTCGGATTGATTTTCTATTTACGAAGTACACAAAAAAAACTCTTTGTGTACTTCTGGTGAGTGTTTTTCGGTTTATCAGGAGCCACTTATGGCAAGCATGGAACGTTTCACCCAACGGGCGCGGAGAGTACTCAGCCTGGCGCATCGGGAAGCCGAGCACACCCGCCAGGGATTGATTGGCACCGAGCACCTCCTGCTCGGTTTGCTGGAGGAAGAAGGCGGCGTGGCCGGGCGCGTGCTGCGCGACCTCGGGCTGGAAAACAGCCGCATGCGCGAGATGACCCGACGCCTCGGCATTAATGCGCCGTACGTGAGCGGCAAGATCGAACTCGCCGCGGATACCCGACTGGTGCTCGAATTTGCCATCGAAGAAGCCCACAAGATGGGTCATCACTACGTCGGCACCGAACACTTGCTGCTGGCTTTGGTGCGCGGTGAAAGTGTGGCGCTGGAAGTGTTGAAGAAACTCGGCGTGACAGCCGACCAGATCCGCCGCCAGGTGCGCCGTGTGCTGCAGGAAGGCGGCCCCTCGCCCGTGCCGGAGGGTGTCAAACCGCACGGCAGGCAGGCACCCAAGACCCCGCTGGTTGACCAACTCGCCACCGACCTGACGACTTATGCCGAAGAAAGCAAACTGGACCCGGTCATTGGCCGCCAGATGGAGATCGAGCGCGTCATTCAGATTTTGGCGCGCAGAACCAAAAATAACCCGGCGCTGATCGGCGAACCCGGCGTCGGCAAGACGGCCATCGTCGAGGGGCTGGCGCAACGCATTACCGAGGGCGATGTCCCTGCGCCGCTGCTCAACAAACGCGTGCTGAAATTGGACGTTGGCTCACTTGTCGCCGGCACGATGTACCGCGGCCAGTTCGAAGAAAGACTCAAGCGCGTCATTGACGAACTCAAGAAATCCAAATCCATCCTCTTCATTGACGAATTCCACATGCTGGTCGGCGCTGGCGCAGCCGGTTCCGCCGTGGACGCGGCCAACATCCTCAAGCCGGCCCTCTCGCGTGGCGAACTCCAGTGCATCGGCGCGACGACCCTCGATGAATACCGCAAACACATCGAATCGGACGCCGCGCTGGAACGCCGCTTCCAGCCCATCGTCGTGGATGAACCGTCCGTCGAAGAAACCATCGAAATTCTCAAGGGCGTACGCAAGTTGTACGAGGAGCATCACCACCTCATTATCTCGGATGAGGCCCTCGAAGCCGCGGCCAGGCTCTCGTCCAGGTACGTTTCGGATCGTTTCCTTCCCGATAAAGCGATAGACCTGATTGACGAATCGGCCTCGCGGGTGCGCATGTACAAGTCCGGCGCCTCCACCTCGGCCAAAGATATTTACAAGCAATTGAAGCAAACCCGCGCCAACCGCGCGCTGGCGGTCGAGGAAGGCAAGGCCGAGGACATACTAACGTGGGAGGCGCAGGAGGCCGACCTGAATGAGCAGCTCACTCGCATGAAATCCTCATGGGAGCGCGCCAGCAGCCCGGTCGTCACTGCCAACGACATCGCCGAAGTGATTGGCATGTGGACCGGCGTGCCGGTGATGCAGATGGCAGAAGAGGAGAGCCAGCGCCTGCTGCGCATGGAAGGGGAACTCAGGCAGCACATCGTCGGGCAGGAAGAAGCCATCCAGTCCATCGCCAAGGCGGTGCGGCGGGCGCGGGCGGGACTCAAAGACCCCAAGCGGCCGATCGGCTCGTTCATCTTCCTCGGCCCGACCGGCGTCGGCAAAACAGAATTGACCAAGGCCCTGGCCAAGTTCATGTTCGGCAGCGAGGAAGCCCTCATCCAGCTCGACATGTCCGAGTTCATGGAAAGGCATACTGCTTCGCGGCTGGTCGGCGCGCCGCCCGGCTACATCGGCTACGATGACGCCGGTCAACTGACCGAGGCTCTGCGTCGCCGCCCGTACTCGATCGTGGTATTCGACGAGGTCGAGAAGGCGCACCCCGAAGTGCATAACATGCTGTTGCAAATCATGGAAGAGGGCCATCTCTCCGACGCCAAAGGCCGCATGGTGGACTTCCGCAACGCCATCATCGTCATGACCACCAACGTCGGCGCGGAGGAGATCAAGAAGCAGACCTCGCTCGGCTTCCAACTCAAGCGCGACGAAAAGTCTGAGGAGCGCCTGTCCTACGAAGAGATGCGCAAGAAACTGACCGAGTCGCTCAAGAAGGTCTTCCGCCCGGAGTTCATCAACCGCGTGGATAGCGTCATCGTCTTCCGAGCCCTGAACAGGGACGACATCCGCCAGATTGTCAACCTGGAACTGAACAAGGTGACGGTACGCCTGGCAGAGCACGAGGTGACGCTGACCGCCAGCGAGGCAGCCCTCGATTTGCTGGCGGAGCAGGGTTATGACCCGGAGATGGGCGCGCGGCCGCTGCGGCGCATCATCCAACTCAAGGTGGAGGATCCGCTCTCGGACGCGCTGCTTTCGGGCGATTTCCACGAGGGCGATATGATAGTTGTAGATATAACTGACGAAAAAGAGATTATACTTCAGCGTGATGAAGCACCAGAAGGTGCGCCGGTAATGGAAGCCAGCCTTCAGTGATGAATGGCGCGAGAAATGACAAGAGCGCAGAGACCAATCTCTGCGCTCTTGTCATTTGCTAGCGGTTCTTAACCCATCCGGCTCGACTTGCTGGCTGCAAATCCTTTTCACAATGTTCATCATATTTTCGAGAGTATTTTCTGTGTAGCCTTGTATGTCTATATCGCGCGTTGGCCGCTGCAATGGAAATCCCCAGCCTAAAAAGGCCAAGTATCCTTTTAGCACGAAATCGTGTGCATAAGGTGAACGCACCAAGCGATACAAGAAGCGTTCAAAAGTATACAAATAGAAGATTTCCTGAAATGGGCGTCCTCTCGCTTTGGCGATATTCTGCAAACGAGCATGGACGGAGGCAGGCAGGTCTTTGACTTCTCTGGTCATAAAGCCGCCTTCAAAAAGGGCATCATCACGTTATGCATCCGGTTGATGCGTGCGTAATTCAACAGGTGTTCTATGTTTCTATCCGGGCGACGCAAATAATCCTTCAGCGCCTCCAGGGCAATATCCTGACCAATTTTGTTTCGGAATCGAAAGCAATCTGCCACCGTTTTTTCGCGGTTATAAATTCGTACTTTGACCCCATCTATTGTATGTTCTTCCATACCATTGGAATACGTCTTTTCAGACAGCCAAATGACTTCAATAGGGGGATAGTCAATCCGCGGCTTCTTGACATCGGTTGGCAAGGCGATGTAAACCTTATGAGGGATTTGCGTGGTCAGGTTATGAAAAGCCAGCGCAGAAATTAAACAGACAACACCTGCCGGAACGCGCATGGCAACCTGTACCAAATCCGGATTGCTCAACGGCGGCATATTTGCCAGACGGTACACACCTCTACTTTCTTTCACTAACAAACCAGCATCTGTCATTTCCAGCAGAGTCTTTGAATCCACTCCCAATTTGTCTGCCTGTGCCATTTTCAAAATGCCGTTATTTGTACTGAAAATATTGATTGCAGTGACAAAACTTTGGCGCATAAAAGTTCTCCTGGGCTTTTCCACTCTATTGTACCGCAAATATACCGAAACTACAATAAACTATGGTAATATTACGGTAAATAGTGGGCCAGGTGGGCTTGACTCTCATCTCTATCTTTGATATTATTCACGTCATGAATAATTATTATTCACGCCCGGGAACATACTACCCTCGCTGGATTACGCCTGCCCTCCAGGATGCCAGCCGCGACCATGCGGTGGTCGTCCTGACCGGCGCGCGGCAGGTTGGCAAGAGCACGTTGTTGCTGAACGCCGAGCCTTTCCGCGACTGGCGCTTCCTGAGCATGGACGATTTCGACACCCTGCGCCAGGCGCGCCAGAACCCCGCAGCCTTGTGGGCCGGCGCCGACCGCGTCGTGCTCGACGAAGTCCAAAAAGCCCCCGAACTCCTGCCCGCAATCAAGCAGGCCGTAGACCGCCATCCCGGACGCTATCGCTTTATCCTCTCCGGATCGGCCAACCTGCTGTTGATGCGCCAGGTCAACGAAAGTCTGGCCGGACGAGCGGTCTATTTTGTGCTCGACCCGATGACGCTGGGGGAAACCCATCAGACGGCTCAACCGGATATTCTCACCCGTGCCTTATCCGGCGATTGGCTGCCTGAATCCATTTTACCCGAACCCTTACCGGACCCCGCGCCGGTGATGCTGCGCGGCCTGATGCCCGCCCTGCTGACGTTGACCTCGCCGCAAGCTTGGACGCGCTGGTGGGATGGCTATGTCGCCACTTATCTGGAACGCGACCTGCGCCAGGTCTCGCAAATTGACGCCTTGCTGGATTTCCGGCGGTTGATGCAATTCGTCGCATTGCGCTCCGGTCAATTGCTCAATCAATCGGAACTGGCGCGCGACGCACAACTTTCCCAGCCCACAGCCCATCGCTATTTGAATATCCTTGAAACCACCCACCTGTTTGAACGTCTGCCAGCCTACACTACCAGCCATACCACCCGGCTGCTAAAATCACCGAAGGCATTTTGGAATGACGCCGGACTGGCGATTTTCCTTTCGGGCTATTTTGAAGAGGGTGATTTAGGGAAATCACGTGAATTCGGGACGTTCTTCGAAACCCTGATTTATCATCACCTGCGTGTGCTGACCCGCCTGATGACCCCGGCGGGGCGTCTCTACTTCTGGCGCACACAGACGGGCGTTGAAGTGGACTTCGTCCTCGAACACGGGCGGCGTTTGCTGGCAATCGAGGTCAAACGCAGCGACAATCCCGGCTATGGCGATGCGGCTGGACTGCGTGCTTTCCTGTCCGAATACCCAAACGCGTCGGGTGGCTTGCTGGTGCATGGCGGGTGTGAAATCCGCCGCCTGGACGAGAAAATCCTGGCCATTCCGTGGACGGTGGTTACAGGTTAATAGGTAGCCTTCATTTTACGCAGACGACAATTTTAGCTCAGGATTCTTTGTATACATGGATTTGCTGCTTTCATTGGCGGGCGCGGTTAAACGTCCACAGTTTTGCTCACCTTTGGCAGGACAGGCTTTATTGGCTGTCTTGGAGAGAACGAGACCAATTTGCGTTTGCTCTTCCGCTCTTTGGCTTTCAGATCGCGATAAATGGCATCTAGATCGTAATTAAACCGCGCCGCGTAAGCATCGCGGTGGCGTCGAACTTCTTCAACGATTTCATCTTTCCACATTGTTATACCTCCAGCAGTTCCTCCGGTGTGCAAATCACCGGCGGTTCATAACCATGCGCCCGGCAAATAATCGTAATGGCATTTCGAATGGTAGCGTTGGCAAGATGTCTCATGTTCCAGGTCATCAGGTAGTCCATGGCGTTCATGGTCGCAATGGCAACGTGGAGCGCATCACCTGTCGCCTTTTCTGGCAACGCATTTTCGTTTACCAAAATCCTTGCTAAATCAACAGCTGCTTGGTTAACCTGCAATGCAGGCAGACCATCGAGCGCTTTCAACCGTCGTTGTACTGCATCTTCATCTCCTGCACTGGCTTCCTGCTCTACAAGCTCGGAGATAAAAAGATCAAAGTCTGCCCGACGGTTCTCCCACCACTCCTGAGTAATTTGCTGGTGGGCGGCAGTGATGATGTCGCGGCTCGGTTTGGCCGTGAAGTAACTAACAACTGTCGTTTCGAGATAGACTTTTGGTTTCATCAATATGATTATAGCATGGGATAATTTCCGCCGAACAAGGATTCCATCGTATACTTCGGATGTTGGAGTTCACCCATTTTCTACGCGGAAATGGGAGAGGAAATAGAATATGCCCAAATCCCACACCCGTTACGTCTGTCAGCAGTGCGGACGCGTCTCCGCCGGTTTTATGGGACGCTGCCCGCAGTGCGGCGAATTCAATTCGATGGTCGAGGAAATTGTCGCCGATGAACCCATCCGCGCGAAAGGAGCGGCGCGCGGCTTGAGCGGACGCTCCGCCCCGCGCCGGCTGTCCGAGGTCAGCAGCGAGGCCGAAGACCGGATTCCCATCCCCATCGGTGAGTTTGCGCGCGTGCTGGGCGGCGGCATCGTCCCCGGCTCGATCGTGCTGGTCGGCGGCGACCCGGGCATCGGCAAGTCCACGCTGATGCTGCAAGTGGCCCTCGAAATGGCAAACAGGCTGCGGGTGCTGTACGTGTCCGGCGAAGAATCGGAGCGGCAGATAAAAATGCGGGCGGCGCGCATCACGAGCGAGTCAAAATCCCCAGCCAATCTGTTCCTCGTCACCGAGACAAACCTGGATACGATTTTCGAACATGTGCAGGCCACCAAGCCCGACCTTCTCATCGTTGATTCCATCCAAACCGTCTACCTGCCGGAGATGGAATCGGCGGCCGGCTCGGTCTCGCAGGTGCGCGAATCGGCCAACCGGCTGCGCGAACTGGCCAAGTCCTCCGGCCCGGCCGTCTTCGTCATCGGCCACGTCACCAAAGAGGGGACGATTGCCGGGCCGCGCGTGCTGGAGCATATCGTGGACACGGTTCTTTACCTCGAAGGCGACCGCTTCCAAGCTTACCGGCTGCTGCGCTCGGTCAAGAACCGCTTCGGGGCCACCGCCGAGGTGGGCGTCTTCGAGATGGTCGAGCGCGGCCTGGCCGAGGTGACCAATCCATCCGAGGCCTTCCTGGCCGAGCGGATGGTCAACGCGGCCGGGTCAGCCATCGCGGTGACGATGGAAGGCACCCGTCCACTGCTGGTGGAGGTGCAGGGACTGACCAGCCCGACGCAGTTTGGGAATGCACGCCGCACGCCCAACGGCGTGGACTACAATCGCCTGTTGATGATCGCCGCCGTGCTGACGCGGCGGATGAATTTGCGCCTGGTCGAGCAGGACATCTTCGTCAACGTGGTCGGCGGGATCAAGATTGACGAACCCGCCGCGGATCTGACGATTGCCGCAGCCGTGGCCTCCTCGATGAAAGACACCCCCATCCGCGCCGATACGGTGCTGATTGGCGAGATCGGCCTGGCCGGGGAACTGCGCATGCCGGGGCAGATGCCGGTGCGATTGCGTGAAGCGGCGAAACTCGGCTTCAAGAATGCGATTGTGCCGAAACGTCTGCGCAAAGGCGAACCCTGGCCGCAGGATATCGAGATTGTCGAGGCGCGCTCGCTCCATCAGGCTTTGGAGGCGGCGTTTGGGATTCAGAGGGAACTGCCAAAGGGGAGAAAAGTGGCGTAATCCCGTTTTCATCCTTCTCTCATCCAACTCTAGTAAAATTCTCCATAAATCTACATTGACACCTGCCTGGCAGGCAGTAAAATTTGCTCCGTTTCACTAAAAGGAGTATTCCTATGCTGTTAAAACGCCTGCAACTCGGCCTGATCCATGCCGCCGTCGCGATGACACTGGTGCCGATCAACAGCACCCTCAACCGGGTGATGATTAAAGAACTGGCGCTTTCGGCGACGCTGGTAGCTGTGTTGGCCTCGCTGCCTTATCTCTTTTCCCCCATCCAGGTGGCCATCGGATCGTATTCCGACCGTCACCCGTTGTTTGGGTTGCGGCGCACGCCGTATATCCTGCTCGGCCTGCTGTTTTGTGTCGGCGGCGTGATCCTCTCGCCACAGGTCGCTTATCTATTTTCCCAAAACTGGTGGCATGGACTGGCTCTCGGCGTGCTGGTATTCGGGGTTTGGGGCATGGGTTTTAACTTCGCTGCCGTCTCTTACCTGGCGCTGGCTTCGGAAATCTCCGGCGAAAAGGGACGCGGCCGCACCATCGCGGTCATGTTTTTTATGATGATTGTCGGCATCATCCTGACCGCCCTCAGCCTGGCCCAGATGATTGACCCCTACACGCCGGAGGCCTTGCAGCGTGCCTTCCAAATCGTGGGAGGTATGGCGCTTATCCTGGGCTTGCTCGGCCTGGTCGGTCTCGAAAAAAGAGCCGGGAAAACCTCGCGCGCTGAACACTACAGCCTGCGCCAGATGGCGCAAGCCATTCTGGGAAATCCCCAGGCGCGAATTTTCTTTGTTTATCTCTGGCTGCTCCTGATCGCCCTGCTCGGCCAGGATGTGCTGCTGGAACCCTTCGCCGGTGAAGCCTTTGGTTTAAGCGTGCAGGCCACCACGCGCATCACCTCCATCTGGGGAGGCTGCATGTTGTTTGCTTTGTCAATTGGCGGCATACTGGAAGGACGCGTCTCCAAGCGAAAAATTGCGCAGGCAGGCAACATCGGCGCGTTTCTTAGTTTTGTCCTGATCGCCTCCAGCGGGATCATTGCCAGTGACAACGAATGCTCCGCTCCGCTGGTGTTTTATGCCGGCGTCGTCCTGCTCGGATTGGGCACCGGCCTGTCCACGGTCGCCAACCTCTCCCTCATGCTGGACATGACCACCTCCGCCAGCGTCGGCTTGTTCATTGGGGCCTGGGGCGTATCCAATGCCTTATCCCGCTTGAGCGGTTCAGTCCTGGGTGGAGCAATCCGCGACATCATCGCCCAACTCACCCAGAGTTCCGTATTGGGTTATGTGATCGTCTTCGCGATCGAAGCCGGGCTGATGTTGATCGCCATTTCCATGCTGCGCCGCATTGACCCATCCGCTTTCCGGCGTCAGGCTGAACAGATGCCCTTTTTCGAGACAGCAATGGCAGCGGAGAATTAATCATGCCAGAAAACGAAAAATGGCTCAACCTCAGCCAGGCGGCTGAACTGCTCGGCGTGCATCCAAGCACCGTACGCCTGTGGTCGGACAAGGGTCTGCTGCCCGTCCATCGCACGCAGGGGAAGCATCGCCGCTACCGTCGCTCCGAGGTCGAGTTGTGGACCAAGACCGCCCGCCAGCCGCGCTCCATCGAACCGGAGAGCGTTGTCCAGCACGCACTGGGACGGATGCGCTTTCAGATCGGCGAAGGCCACCTGGAGGCCCAGCCCTGGTACCAGAAACTCGACGACGAAGCCCGCCTCCAATATAGGCAGAGCGGCCGAGGCTTGATGCAGGGGCTGGCGAACTGCCTGGCATCCGAAGGCGAGGAGGCAATTGCCGAGGCGCGTTCCTTCGGCTACGAATATGCTTCGCTCGGCCGCCGCTGCAAACTGAATCATATCGAAGCGACGCAAGCCTTCATCTTTTTCCGCAATATCCTGTTGCAGGCAATGATGGCCGTCTATCAAGAGACGCGCATCCCTTCCGGCGCGGCCTGGGGAGAGATGCTCCACAAGGTACATGCCTTTACCGACCAGATCATGCTCTCGCTGCTTGAAACCTATCAGGCATTTGAGAACAATCACCGATGAAGAGCAGCCCGGCGCGTTAATAATCTTTGGAGGTTCTTTCTTTCCACCCTGGTCACGTTCGCCTCGGCGGATTAGTTCTGCAAACCAGAAACCCGTTTTCTTCGAGAAACCGGGTTTCTGATTGGTTGAGACAGCCTACGGCACCGTCCCATACAGCGACCGGTAGATGATGTAATTTTCGTAGATATGGCGGATGTATCTCCGCGTTTCCTCGAAGCGGACGATTTCCACGAACAGGTCAGGGTCGCCGCCGGCCAGATTCTTCCAGATTTCGGCGTTGCCGGGGCCGGCGTTGTAAGCCGCCAGCGCGACATATAAATCCCCGCCAAAATAATCGCGCCAGGAGGCCAGATAATCGGCGCCCAGCGTGACGTTGACCAGCGGCCGGTAGAGGTCGTCTGCGGTGTAATCGAGCGGCCAGCCCATGTTTTGGGCGATGCTTTGACCGGTGGCGGGCATGATCTGCATCAGGCCGCGCGCCCCGGCGGAGGAGTGGACAAAGCCTTCGAACAGGCTTTCCTGCCTTACAATGCTGAATAGAAAGAGGGGGTCAAACCCGTTTTGCTGGGCGGCCGGTACGATCAAATCCTGGTAATACACCCCAAAGCGGAGGTGGTTGAAATAACTTGGCGCGCTCAACGCTTTGACGCCGGTATCCATCCCGGCCAGGGTGAGCACCTGGCGGGCGGAGAAAATGGCGCTGCGGTACAGTCCCAGGTCGAGCAGGTAGTTGGCCAGGCGATAACTATCGGCCGGGTTCTCGCCGACGGTTTTGCGCAGGTCTTCAAATTCCAGGCGGGCTTCGTCGTACAGTCCCAGGTTCCACAATTCGGCGCCGCGCAGCATGCGCGGGTCCTGCCGAAGGCCTACCGGCAGGAGCGCGCCCGGGCTGCCAAGATCGGTATCCGCGGGCAGGTTGAATTGGATGCGCATCCAGGCCTCGGCTTGGCGGCGGTCGGCGGCCAGGTCGAAGGTCAGGTTGTAAGCCGGCGGTGGCTGGAAAATGGATTGGCCGAACAAGGTGTCGCGGGCGCGTTCACTATAGTAACCGGTCGGGTCGAGAACGGCGGCCTGCTGCCAGGCGGTCTGCGCCGCGGCGGCGTCGCCTCTCTTTTGCTGGGTTTTGCCAATCCAGAAGTAGGCGCGCGCCTGGTCTTCAGCCGCGCTTGCCAGGATCAGGCTGCGCTGGAAGGTGACCAGCGCCCCGTCCAGGTCTCCGTTGCGATAGCGGGCAATACCGGCCCAGAAGAGCGCCTGCGGCACCAATTCGCTATTCGTATATTCATCAGCTGTGCGCTGCCAGGTTTTTGCGGCTTCTTCCAGGCGACCGGCGATTTCCTGCATCCGCCCCGCATTCAACAGAAAACGCGGAGCGTCGGGGCTGGCTGGCCTGGCTGTCACAAAGTTCAGGTATGTCTGCGCAGCAGAGTCGTATTGTTTTAATAAAAACCACTGGGTTCCGGCTTTTTCATCCCAGGCAGCCCGCCAGTGGAGGTTGTCGGGATAATTATTGATGAAAAGTGTGTATTCGGCAACCGCTTCCTCGTAAAGACCCAATTCGTCCATAGTCTTGGCGCGGTAGAAGTGTACTGTGCCATCGTTCTGCGGGTTGGCGGCGATGTAGCGATCAAAAGCAGCCAGGGCCACGCCGTATTGCTTGGCGAAGTAATCCACCAGGCCGCGTTGGAATTCGTTCACTGGCATGCCGGCCTCCACCAGGGCGACCAGGGCGGAGTAAGAATCGTAAGAAAGCGGATAATTATCCACGCTGTGCAGGAAGCGTTGGTAGGCCAGGCTATTTTGACCGAGCGATAAATACGTCTGCCCGGCCAGGAGGTCCATTTGAGCTTTGACGGAATCGTTGTTCGTTTTCGAGGCGATCTCGTCGTACATACCTAAAGCTGTGGTCGAGTCCCCGGAAGCGGCGTAAGCCCGCGCCAGTTTGATCTGCAAGGCAAGCGCATCGCCGAGCTGCGGGGCTGCCAGGGCGGCCTGGTAAGCCGCGATGGCGGCCGGGTAATCCCCGGCCGAGCGCAGGGCATCGCCGCGCCGTTCCTGCGCGTAGGCGTCAATCACAGCGGGGCGCAGGCTGAGGTAGGAAGAAAAGGCCTGCGCGGCTTCTGCGTAGCGTTGCAGCTTTACGTATGTTTCGCCGAGCAGGAAAAAGGCGTTCGCGGCATACTGCGAATTGGGGTAGTCTGCGCTCAACCGGCGCAATGCAACCAGTGCTGAGGAGAAGTTGCCCTCCTCGTATTCGACGCGTCCCAAGCCCCACAGCGCTGCGGCGCGGATCTCGGAATCTGGCGAGGTGTCCGCTACAATCTGGTACTCAGCGCGGGCGCGGACGTAATCGCCGTTGAAGAGCGCACGGTCGCCGGTGACGATGCGCACGGCTGGGATGGGCGTCGGCGTGGGCGTATTCGTTGGCGCGGGCGTGAGAGTCAGGCTCGGCGTGAGTTGGGGCAGGTCTGAGACCTGCCCGTACGGCGTGGCCGTTGGAACGGAAGAGGCGACCGGCAGATTGCAGGCCGCCAGCGCGAAAGCCAGCCACAGGTTGAGCAGAGCAGTTTTGGGCTTCATGTTAGCCCTTATAATGCGGAAAGAGGGTGGTGTCAATCCCCTGTGGTTGAATGGCAATATCACGGTTGAATCGTGTTTTTCCAGCGATGAGGTATCGTCCAGCTATTGACCCAGCTACGCCGATCGAATGTCGCGGCGCATGACCTTCTTGCTGGAATTAAGCGGTCGGGCTTACCAAGTGCGTTTGCTTCACGGTCGCCAGTGGCATTGAACGGCGCACTCGTGGCGGACGGTAAGATGTGATCTCCAGCCATTCATTGACCGGCGGACTGGTCAAAATGCGCCAAACAATAGGACGCAGATGCGACGGCCAGCGTTCGGCCTGAACGCGAAAGGTGCACGGGCCGAACTGATCGGGCTGTACCAAAGCCGAGAAGTTGTTGAGGATCAGGCTGGCCGCCCGCGACGTGTTCGAGTCGAAATGCAAGACGATGTCGGGTGTCAGGCTGGCCGAAGCATTCGCTTCGACATCCGCAAAGAAGACTTCTAGAAGGTCAGTTTCACGATCGTAATCGTACTCAAATTTTGCTTTCATTTTTCCTCATACCGTTTCAGGCCAGGCTGTTACAACATACACGTTGTCTGGACGAGATAGCACAACAACTGTAATGCTGTTATAGAGACCGGGCAATGTATCACAGCGGCGCGAATAGAAATATTTGAACGGAGTCAGCAAGTCTTGTCGACGGCGACCGGTGCGGATGGTTGATAATACGTCATCCCTATGACTTGCGAGCGCTTTGTGGCGCGAGAGGATGTGCTGCCATCTTTCCCCGGTGAGATAAACTTCTTGTCCATGACGATCACAAACAATCCACTTGTCCATCTTGAGACTATTGTATCATCAAGTGATGAATGCTCACACGGCCGGATTGATGACGCGGATGACGCTGCATGCGGTGAAGAAGCCACTCCCCCGCGCTTGAACAGAACGGTTTCAACTCTCTTTGGGTGAAAGTGATTTTGAGCATATTTTATCACGCAAGATGGTCGGTTGTCACTTGGGGGTCTGACGTCTGACTCTCTGACTCGAATGCTTTGACATTCTAGCCTGCCCATGATAAACTTCGCCCGCAACTATCGCTGGCGCCCGCGCGGGCGTCTTTTTCTGCCTATAAAGATGCGGACGATTCTCTGGGATTACGACAAACACGAAGTTCAGATGATTGACCAGCGCCGCCTGCCGGCGCGTTTGGAAATCGTCGCTTTCCGTTCCCATCAGGATATTGCCGCGGCGATCCAAAACATGATCGTGCGCGGCGCGCCGGCGATCGGCGCGGCGGCGGCTTTTGGACTGGCGCTGGCGGCGCGCGAATCAAAGGCCAGCGACGCGGCGGCTCTTCTTTCGGACCTCGAAACTGCTGCGCAAACCCTGCGCGCTTCCCGCCCGACGGCGGTCAACCTGGCCTGGGCGGTGGGTAGAATATTGCGTATTGCGTATTCCGTAACGGGCTCTATAGAGGATGTACGCCGCGCAATCCTTATCGAAGCCCAAAGATTGGCAGACGACGATGTGGAAGTCAACAAACGCATGGCAGAACATGGCGTATCGTTGATCGCGGATGGCGATACTGTGATCCACCATTGCAATACGGGTTCACTGGCGACTGTTGACTATGGGACTGCCCTCGGCGTCATCCGCATGGCGCACGAGCAGGGCAAGCGCGTCCACGTGTTGGTGGATGAGACCCGTCCCCGCCTGCAAGGGGCGAGGCTGACGGCCTGGGAGCTGGAGCAGTACGGCATCCCGTATGAGATCATCAGCGATAATATGGCCGGTCATTTCCTGCGCCGCGGCCAGGCGCAAAAAGTCTTCTTCGGTGCGGACTGTATCGCGGCCAACGGCGATGTCGCCAACAAGATCGGCACCTACATGCTGGCGCTGGCCGCGCACGATAACAGCGTGCCAACCTACGCGGTTGCGCCGACCTCGACGATAGACCTCTCGCTGGCGCACGGAGGCTTGATCCCCATCGAAGAGCGTGATCCCGGTGAAGTATTGGATATTGAGTTTCAAGGCGAGCGCGTTACTCCGCAAGGCGCGAGAGCCAGAAACCCGGCCTTCGATGTAACGCCTAACCGGTTGATCACCGCCATCGTCACCGAGAATGGCATCGTGCGTCCGCCGTTCGATAAGAACCTTCGCACTCTGTTTACAGGTTAGCAAGTTGGAAGGTTCGCAAGTTCGTTGGACAACCTGTAAACTTTCCAACCTGCAAACATGTCAACACACAGGAGAGTCATGGATATTCTTTTAACCGGTTCCGTCGCCTACGATTACCTGATGTCCTTCCCCGGTTATTTCAAGGATCACATCCTGCCGGAGCATCTGGACAACATCAGTCTCTCGTTTTTGGTCGATTCGATGGTCAAGCGGCGCGGCGGCGTGGCTCCAAACATCGCTTATACCCTGGCATTGTTGGGTGAGCGTCCGCACATCCTGGCCGCCGTTGGCGAGGATTTCGAGGAATACCGCGCCTGGTTGGAAAGTAAAGGCGTGGATACGGCCAGGATGCGCGTCATTGCAGGGACTTACACAGCCTCGTTCTTCGCAAATACCGACCGCGCCAATAACCAGATCGCCAGTTTCTATACGGGTGCAATGGCGCACTCCGCGGAACTTTCGCTCAAAGATGTGCAGGAACAGCCTGATCTGGTGGTTATTTCGCCGAACGACCCGACCGCCATGCGCCTCTACGTGGACGAGTGCCGCGAGCTTGGTTTTCCTTATCTCTACGATCCCAGCCAGCAGATCATCCGCCTGGAAGGTTCTGACTTGCGCAAAGGCATAGAAAACTGCACCGCGCTGTTCGTCAACGATTACGAGTTCGAATTGCTCCAGAAGCGGACCGGGATGAGAGCCGAGACGATCCGGAACATACCGCGTTTCGCCGTGGTGACGCGTGGCGAGCAGGGGGCCTCTGTTTTTACTGAAGGACAGGAATATCGCATCCCGGTCATCCCGCCGGAGAAGATCGCCGATCCGACCGGCGTGGGGGATGCTTTCCGCGGCGGTTTTCTCACCGGTTATTGCTGCGGATTTGATTGGGAAATCTGCGGACAAATGGGCGTGCTGGCCGCGACTTACTGCCTCGAACATCCCGGCACCCAAAGTCACGTTTACACCCCCGCGGAGTTCGTCGCCCGTTTTCGGAAGCATTTCGAGGATGGCGGAAAGTTGGACAAGTTATTAGAGAGCAGAGAATAGAGAGTAGAGAGTCGTATCTCCTGCTTCACTGATCTCTAATCTCTAGTCTCTAATCTCTTATCTCTCGAAAAAAAGGAGAAACACATGAGCAACTACGATATCAAGGATAATTCCCTCGCCGAAGGCGGCCGCCGCCGCATTGAATGGGCCGAGCGCGAGATGCCCGTCCTGCGCATGATCCGTGAACGTTTTGCAAAGGAACGTCCCTTGAAAGGCCTGCGCCTCTCGGCTTGCCTTCACGTCACTTCCGAGACCGCCAACCTGATGCGCAGCTTACATGCCGGCGGCGCGGACCTGGTGCTGACCGCCTCCAACCCGCTCTCCACGCAGGACGACGTGGCTGCCGCGCTGGTCAATAATTTCGAAATACCCACATTTGCGATCAAGGGCGAGAACAATGTCACTTATTACAAGCATATCCGCGCCGCCCTCGACCACAAGCCGCAGATGACCATGGATGACGGCGCGGACTTGGTCTCGACCATCCACAAGGAACGCCGCGAGCTGTTGCCGGAGATCATCGGCGGCACCGAAGAGACCACCACCGGCGTCATCCGCCTGCGCGCCATGGCGGCCGATAAAATGCTCGAGTTCCCGGTCATCGCAGTCAACGACGCCATGACCAAGCACTTTTTCGATAATCGCTACGGCACGGGACAGTCCACGATTGACGGCATCCTCCGCGCCACCAACATCCTGCTGGCGGGCAAGAACTTCGTCGTCGCCGGCTACGGCTGGTGCGGGCGCGGTCTGGCCTCTCGGGCGCGCGGCATGGGCGCGCTGGTCATCGTTACCGAAGTGGACCCGCTCAAGGCGCTCGAAGCGGTCATGGACGGGTTCCAGGTCATGCCGATGGAAGAGGCATCCAGGATTGGCGATATCTTCGTCACCCTGACCGGCGACATCAACGTAGTGGATCGCAGCCACTTCGAGGTGATGAAGGACGGCGCCATCGTCGCCAACTCCGGGCATTTCAATGTCGAGATCAACATCCCGGCGCTCATGGAAATGTCAACCGGCGAACCCAAGCTGGTGCGCCCGTTCGTCGAGCAGTATGACCTGAAAGATGGCCGTCGCATTCACATTTTGGGTGAGGGGCGCTTGATCAACCTGGCCGCCGCCGAAGGCCACCCGGCCAGCGTGATGGACATGTCGTTTGCCAATCAGGCTTTGGCTGCCGAGTACATGGTCAAGAACGCCGACAAACTGGAGAAGCGCGTCTATTCGGTTCCTGCTGAAATTGACGCCGAGATCGCCCGCATCAAGCTGGAGGCGATGGGCGTGAAGATTGACGCGTTGACCGAGGAGCAGGTCAAGTATTTGAATTCGTGGGAGGAGGGGACGTAAAACGTAAGGCGTAAAACGTAAGGCGTAAAACGTAAAACGTAAAACGTAAAACGTAAAAAGGCCTCGTGGATGAAAGACCGCGAGACCTTTTTATTGGGAAGAAAAAGGTACGGGATGCTGGGAACTGTCTGGAAGATTACATGGCTGTTGCCACTGGCAAAGGATGGACAGATGTGATCGGAATGGCTTCTGAATAAGATGGGGTGTAGGTTGAGAGAACCAGGTAATCCCTGACAGGCGGGCTTAGCAGGATGGAAACCACCAATTCACGCGAGTCGCCGGATAATTGATTCAGTCCCGTCAACGGGAAACTACGCGGCCCAAAATCGGACTTCTGCGCCAGTAGCGAATATTCCAAAAACGTAATGCCAATCGCTTTGCGCTTTTCTTTATCAATCCGCAGCAGGATATGCTCATTCAATTCGATCCCCGTTGCATCAACTCCAGGCTCGAATGATATATAGAGCGTATCGCTCGCCTCGTCATAGTTTATGGTTGGTTTCTTCATAATCACTTCCATTATAGCACAAGGTTTTTATCCCAAACCCCAAAAATGGCGTATAATTTCCATACACCAGCGCGAGGGTATTTTATGACGGAAACCAAAAACCGGCCTCTACGCGTGTTCCTCTGCCACGCCTCGGATGACAAACCGGCGGTGCGCGACCTGTACCGCCAGTTATGCGCCGAAGGCTGGCTGGATGTCTGGCTGGACGAGGAAAAACTCTTGCCCGGTCAGGAGTGGGATTTGGAAATCGAAAAGGCGGTCGAAGAGGCTGATGTTGTTCTGGTCAGCCTTTCCACCCATTCTGTGGACAAAGAAGGGTATATCCAAAAAGAACTACGCTTCGTGCTGAATATTGCCGACCAAAAGCCCGAAGGCGCCATTTTTATCGTCCCGATCCGGTTGAATGACTGCCCGACCCCGCGCCGGCTGCGGATGTGGCAGTACGTGGATTATTTCCCCAAGGATCGTAGGAAGTGGGCTTATGAGCGCATCTTGCAAAGCCTGAGGCTGCGCGCCGCGCGGCTGGGGCTTTCAGTGACCAACCCTGCTGAGGAAAAAACCCGCCTGGAAGCGGAAGAGCGCGCCCGCAAAGAGGCTGAGGCAAAAGCCAAGAAAGACAAAGAAGAGCATGATAGAAAAGCTGTGGAAGAACCGAAGCGGAAACTTGTCGAAAGGAGAACTTGGCTGGCACGGGAAGCGCGCGAAAGAAAAGCGGCCGAAGAGCAGGCCAGGAAGGATGCAGAAAGGCCGCAGCCCGAAAAGGTTGTGGTGCAGCCTTTTGAAAGAGAGCTTTCTCCTTCTCTCTCATCGCATCCCTCTTCTCAACCTGTAAAGAAACCCGCCCACAAGATCAAATTAGTTCCCTTTGGTATCGCTGCAATTGTGCTTTTGGTTTTGACAGGCGGGATATTTGGAATCAATTACATCATCAAGAATTGGCCCACTGTGGGTGTATCGACCAGTACCATTACTCCTACTATCGCTTCCACTGCTACTTTCACTGCCACTCCCACCCACATCCCAACCAGCACATTTACCCCGAAACCTCCCACTGCCACTCCAACTCCTAGGTTTGGTATCGGCAGTACGCAGGTTTCAGAAAAAGACGGCATGGTGATGGTTTACGTGCCCGCAAGTGAATTCACGATGGGCAATGATGCAGATGTTGCGTTGGCAGAGTGTCAGAAGTATAGGAGCGATTGTGATCGCAACTGGTTTGTTGATGAAGAGCCTCCCCATACAGTTTATCTGGATGCCTTCTGGATTGACCGGACCGAGGTGACAAACAAAATGTATGCACTGTGCGTTGCTGCCGGTCAATGTGACCCGCCCGGTTCGAGCGCGTCTTACACCCACCCGAATTATTACGGGAACTCGCAATATGACGATTACCCTGTGGTTTATGTTTCCTGGGATGATGCCAGCGCCTATTGTGCCTGGCGCGGCGATGGAACGCGCCTGCCGACCGAGGCCGAATGGGAAAAGGCCGCGCGCGGGACGGATGAGCGCACCTATCCCTGGGGGAATACCTCTCCCAATTCGAGTTTGCTAAACTACAACAGTATTGTTGGTGATACAACTGCTGTGGGTAATTATCCAAGCGGGGCCAGCCCGTATGGGGCTTATGACATGGCTGGAAATGTATGGGAATGGGTGTACGATTGGTATCAAAGCGGTTACTACGCTACACTTGGCGATAATGCTTCCAACCCTCAAGGTCCTTCCAGTGGTGATGGTCGCGTGCTGCGTGGCGGCGCGTGGGGCAACCTCGATGGCAACGTCCGCTCTGCCAACCGCAGCGGGTACTACCCGTCGAATTCCTACTACTACATCGGTTTTCGTTGCTCCCGATTACTTCCAGAATTTGCTACTTGACGATGGTACTGCCCTGTAGTACCATAGCGGCGTGAACAAAAAACATCGCGCCACGCTGGAAGCCCTTTTTGCCCGCCCCGACCGTAAGAACATACGCTGGGAAGATTTCATTAGCCTTCTGGTTGAGTTGGGAGCGGATGTAACGGAAAGGGGCGGCTCGATGGTGGGTGCGCGCTTGAATGGTCATTATGCGGTGTTCCACCGCCCTCATCCAGGGAACATGATTTACCCATCCATGCTAAAACGCCTGCGCCGCTATCTTACGGAGTGTGGCGTAACTCTCGAGGAGCAATAACCATGTTGAAATATAAAGGCTATGCGGGCATCGTTGAATATGACGCCGAAGGAAAAATCTTCACCGGCGAAGTGATGGGATTACGGGATGTGATCACCTTTCAAGGGCGCACCCCCGAAGAACTCGAAGATTCGTTCCATCAGTCTGTAGATCTTTACCTCGAAATGTGCGCCCGCGACAAGGCATCGCCGCAGAAACCGTTTTCGGGTCGTTTCAACGTGCGCCTCAACCCCGAACTGCATCGTCAATTGGCGATTCGCGCCGCGCAGGAGAAGGTCAGCCTGAATGAATGGGTGACTCATACCCTCCAGGAATCTGTCCGCTGATGGTCGCCCAAACCGCGACCATAATCCGCAACCTGTGATACAATCCAGCCGCACACTTCGATAACCTCAGTGCAAGCGCCGGAAACCTTCGAGAAGTCAAGACTGCCCCGGTCTCTACGCCGGGGTTTTCCATTGCATGGCAACTGTCAGCCGAATGACCCTCTGACTATCCGACTCACAGACTATCAGACTATCCGACTATTCGACTACCCAACTACCCAACCACCCAACTATCAAACTACTGAACTACCCAACTATGCTAACCGAACGCACCGATCTAAGAAACATAGCCATCATCGCCCACGTGGACCACGGCAAGACCACCCTGGTGGACGGTCTCCTGCGCCAGGCGCACACCTTCCGCGACAACCAGCAGGTGGCCGAGCGGGTCATGGATTCCTATGATCTGGAGCGTGAGCGCGGCATCACCATCCTCGCCAAGAACACCGCCATTACCGTTCCCGACCCCGTCACCGGTGAGACGGTGAAAATCAACATCGTGGACACTCCCGGCCACGCCGATTTTGGCGGCGAGGTCGAGCGCGTCATGAACATGGTGGATGGCGTCCTGCTGCTGGTGGACGCCGCCGAAGGCCCAATGCCGCAGACCCGCTTCGTGCTCAAAAAAGCCCTCGCAATGGGACATAAGGCTGTGGTGGTGATCAACAAAGTGGACCGCAAGGACGCCGAACCTTCCCGCGTCTTGAACCAGACCTTTGACCTGTTCATCGAACTGGGCGCCAGCGAAGAACAGGCCGATTTTCCCGTCGTTTATGCGCAGGCCACCAGCGCCCAGGCCAGCCTCACCCCCGATCTCGGCGCGGACCTCCAGCCGCTGTTCCAGACTATCCTGCGGCATATCCCCGCCCCGCGCGTCGACGCGGATGCGCCGCTGCAAATGCTCATCACCACGCTGGGCTATGATGACTATCGCGGCGTGACCGCCGTGGGCCGCATCTTCGCCGGTAAGATCAAGGCCGGTCAGCCGTTGGCGCGCCTGAAACTGGGCGGCACGAACGTCCCGGAGCGCGCCCGCTATCTATACGTGCATCATGGTTTGCAAAAAGTGGAAGTGGCCGAAGCCAGCGCGGGCGAGATCATCGCCCTGGCCGGTTTGGAAGGCATCGCCATCGGCGAGACCCTGGCCGACCCCGAGAACCCAGTCGCTTTGCCGACCATCCACGTGGAAGAACCAACTGTGCGCATGACCTTTGGCGTCAACACATCGCCATTTTCGGGCCGCGAGGGCAAGTGGAGCACCTCGCGCAAACTGCGCGAGCGCCTGTTTGACGAACTACGCACTAATGTCTCACTGGACGTGCAGGAAACAGAAACGGCCGATACTTTTCTCGTTTCGGGGCGCGGCGAACTGCACCTGGCCATCCTGGTCGAGACCATGCGCCGCGAAGGCTACGAATTCCAGATCTCACGCCCGGAAGTCATCCTGCGCCAGGCCGAAGACGGCACCACGCTGGAACCGTTCGAGTCAGTCCACATCGAGACCAGCCCGGATACGGTTGGGGTCGTCGTGGAATTGCTCGGCGGGCGGCGCGGCCAGATGCTGGAGATGCAGGATACCAGCGATGGCAACGTCCGGCTGGTCTATCTTGCCCCCACGCGCGGCCTGCTCGGATTCCGCTATCATTTCCTGACCGCCACGCGCGGCATGGGCGTGATGCACAGCCTGTTTCACGGCTACGAAGAAATGGCCGGAGCGATTGCGTCACGCAATACCGGCTCGCTGGTCTCCTGGGAGACGGGCGTGTCCAGCACTTACGGGTTGAAAAATGCCGAGGAGCGCGGCACCCTGTTCTACGGTCCGGGCGTGGAGGTGTATACCGGCATGGTGGTGGGCGAGTACACGCGCCCCAGCGACCTGACCATCAACATCTGCAAGAAGAAGCATCTGACCAACGTGCGCTCGTCGCGCGGCGACATGGAAATCCGCCTGACGCCGCCGCGCCAGATGAGCCTGGACGAGGCCATCGAGTACCTGGCCGACGACGAACTGCTCGAAGTGACCCCGCTTTCCTACCGCATCCGCAAACGGATTCTGGATATGGATGAGCGCGGCAAATTATCAAAAAAGGCTAAAGAAGCCTTGCTGGAAGAGTGATGCCCAATAAACGCTGGCAAATCGCCTCTCCGCTTACACCTCAAGCAGCCGAATCCCTGGCTGCCTTTTCGCCTATCCTGGGCCAGATCCTGTTTAACCGCGGCCACGCCACAGATGCAGAAGCGCGCGGCTTCCTCAATGCTACCCCCACCTTCGATGCCTCCCCCTGGCAGATGACCGGCATCGCGCCAGCCGTTGATCGCATTGTCTACGCGCTCGATCACGCTGAACCCATCGCCATCTATGGTGACTACGATGTGGATGGCGTCACCGCCACTGCGCTGCTCGTCCAAGTTCTGCGTGCGCTGGGTGGCGATGCTCGCGAGTACATCCCCAATCGTTTTGACGAAGGTTATGGGTTGAACCGCGAGGCACTGGATGTTCTCAAAGAACAGGGCGTTAAACTGGTCATTACCGTGGATTGTGGCATTCGTTCCCCGGACGAAGCCGCGCACGCCCGCAGTCTCGACCTGGATCTGATCATCTCCGACCACCACCACCCCGCGCACGGGGAACTCCCGCCCGCGCTGGCTGTCATCAACCCCAAGCAGCCGGGAGACGTGTATCCCGATAAAGACCTGGCCGGAGTAGGCGTGGCCTATAAAATTGCGCAAGCGCTGCTGGAAACGAGTAATGAGAAACACGAAATGGGTAACTCGTTCCCCGTTACTCTTGACTCGTTGCTGGATCTTGTCGCCCTCGGCACCGTCGCCGACCTGGCTCCGTTGACCGGCGAGAATCGTGTCCTTGTGCGCAAAGGAATCCAATCCATTCGCGCCACCCAGCGGCAGGGGCTTTTCGCGCTGGCAAATATCGCCCAACTCAGCCTGCCGCGCACCACCGCGACGAACATTGGCTTTGTACTCGGCCCACGCTTGAATGCAGCTGGCCGGTTGGACTCGGCGCTGGCGGCGTTCGAATTGTTGACGACCACAGATGTGATCCGCGCCGGTCAACTCGCCCAGCAACTGGATGTCCAAAACCGGGAACGCCAGGGGCTGACGCGGGATACCCAGCAACATGCCGAAGAGATTGCCATGAAAGAAGACCCGGGCGCTTTGCTGCTCTTTGCCGTGGATGCGAATTTCAAGCCCGGCGTGGTCGGGCTGGCCGCCTCGCGTCTGGTGGACTTGTATTATCGCCCCGCTGTTGTCGGTCAGGTGGGTGATGAATTCACACGCTGCTCGTGTCGTTCCATCCCCGAATTCCACATCACCGACGCGCTCGATCAATGCGCCGACCTGCTTGATCGTCACGGCGGGCACAAGGCCGCAGCCGGATTCACCGTTCGAAATGAAAACCTGGCTGAATTGAAGTCGCGCCTGAAAGACATCGCGGCTGAGAGCTTGGGCGCACAGGACTTGCGTCCCACCCTGACCGCTGACGCGGAAATATCCCTCACCGATCTGAGACCCGAATTACTCAAGCAATTGAACTATCTCGAGCCGACGGGCTATGGTAATCCTAACGCGCGCTTCGTCTCGCGAGGCGTCAAGGTGAAAAATTCGCGGACGGTCGGCGCGGAGGGCAAACACTTGAAGGTGAGCTTCGAGGACGAGCGCGGAGTCACCCACGACGCGATTGGCTTCCAACTCGGATACTTAGAGGCCGATTTGTGCGCAGCACCTACTCGGCCGGCGCGGGTGGATATCCTCTACACTTTCGAGGCAAACGAATACAACGGGCGCACGACATTACAACTGAATTTGAAAGATGTGAAGGAACCAGGGGTGCCTGATTAGAGAAGCACTCCGAATTTGCTCAATCCACGAAACGATACTTAATTAGTGTCCAGACCGCCTCGAAAGCATCTTTCAGCTTGATCTTCTTCCCCGCGGAGTAATCGCGCGGGTTGAACGAAATCGGCACCTCGAAGATGCGGACTTTGCGCTTGAGCATCTTGGCGGTGAATTCCGGTTCGAAGTCGAAGCGCCTGGCGCGCAGTGTGACGCCCTCCAGCACCTCGCGGCGGAAGACCTTGTAACCGGTTTCCATGTCGCTCAAGATGGTGTCGTAAAGCAGATTGGTTGCAAAAGTCAGGAGCTGGTTGGCAACCATGTGCCAGAACATGGTCACCCGGCGCGGCCCGCCCAGGAAGCGGGAGCCGTAGACCACATCCGCCAGGCCTTCTTCGATGGGCTTGAGCAATGCCGGGTAGTCGCGCGGGTCGTATTCCAGGTCGGCATCCTGGATGAGGATCACATCGCCGCGCGCCGCACCCAGCCCACTCCGCACCGCCGCGCCCTTGCCCTGGTTCTTTTCGTGGAGGATGACGCGAACGCCGCGTTTGCCCTCCAGTTCGGCGAGCAGGTTCCGCGTCCCGTCGGTGGAGCCATCGTCCACGATGATGATTTCATTGGGGAGTCTCGTCTTTTGAACGCGGCGCACGATTTCGCGAATACTTCCGACTTCATTGAAAACAGGGATGATGACGGATAATTTCATGGCGGGGATTATAAACGAAAAGCGGTGCAATAAAGTCCAGCGTGCTATAATTCGAGCAAATCAATTCGGAGGGCACTTATGACTGCTATTCCACCGTTAGGCTTTCGGCAAAATCCCCAGCCTGTTTCCCAGGGCGCGTCGTTTGTCCCGTCGCCAATTTCCAGCTTGGAGGATACCGGCCTTTCCCCACTCTGGCTGCAAGACCTGGCGCTCAAGATTTTATATTTCCAGGGTTATCTCTCCGGCTTTAGGATTGCAGAGGAGTTGGCCTTACCCCTTGCAGGCGTGGTGGATCAGATTTTGGAGACCCTGAAACGCGAGAAATCAATCGAGGTGAAGTCCTCTCAGATGGGGTTGGGAGAAGGTTCCTACCAATATGCCATCACCGGCGCGGGAATTATGCGCGCCCGCGAGGCTTTGGAACGCAGCCAGTACGCCGGCCCGGCGCCGGTCCCGATCGCAGTCTATATCGAGTCGATGCGCCGCCAGGCGCGCGGCAGAATGGTCGTCACCAGTAGATTAATGCGCCAAATCCTTGCCCAGTTGGTTCTCTCTGAAAGCACTTTCCACCGATTAGGCCCTGCCTTGAATTCGGGCAATTCGATCTTTTTGTATGGCCCTCCCGGCAATGGGAAGACCAGCGTGGCAAAAGCTTTTGGGAATCTGGTGTTGAGCCAGAGCATGTATATCCCGTTTGCGTTATATGTGGGCGGGCAGGTGGTGAAATATTACGACTCGGTCAACCATCAGCGAGCGGCGGATGAAGATGCCACTCCTTCCGGAACCGGATCGCTGCGCTCGACAATGCGGCGGGACTCGCGTTGGGTCAAAATCCGCCGGCCGTTCGTCATCGTCGGCGGCGAGCTAACCCTGGCCGGGCTGGACCTGGTCTTCGATGATGTCAACAAGTATTACGAGGCGCCCTTCCAGGTCAAGGCCAACGGCGGCATCCTGCTGATTGACGACTTTGGTCGCCAGCAGGTGCGGCCGCGTGACTTGCTCAATCGCTGGATTGTCCCGCTGGAAAACCGGGTGGATTATCTCACCCTGCACACCGGGCGAAAGATTGAAGTGCCTTTTGATGTCCTGGTCGTCTTCTCAACCAATCTGCCGCCGCGCGATCTTGTTGACGAGGCATTTCTCCGCCGCCTGCGCCACAAGATCGAGATCGGCGATCCCTCCTACGAGGAATACCGCGAGATCTTCCGCCGCGTGGCCGCGCAGAAGGGCGTCCAATACAACGACCAGGGGTTGGCCTACCTGCTCCAGGAATGGTACATCAAGCGCGGGCGCAAGCTGCGCGCCTCGCACCCGCGCGACCTGTGCGACCAGATGCTGGATATTGCCCGCTATCTTACCACCGCGCCGGTCATGAGCCGTGAGCTGATTGATCAGGCGGCGCAGTCGTATTTCGTGGAATTGTGATTTCTCAAAGGAGACTCACGGATTGCGTTTGAGGCTTTACCCAGCCGTAAAACGTAATCCGTGAAACGTAAAATGGATTCTTGGCCTGGATTCTCTTCCCCGATCATCTTTGCCCATCGAGGCTCTTCAGTTCATGCACCCGAGAACACATTGGCTGCTTTTAAGCTTGCGCTCAAGCAGGGCGCAGAGGCGATCGAGTTGGATGCAAAATTAAGCGCCGACGGCCAGGTGATTGTCATCCACGACCAGACTGTGGATCGCACCACGGATGGCAGTGGTAAGGTCACCCAAATGACCTTACCCGCCCTGCGTGAACTGGACGCGGGCAGCTTCTTTTCTGAAGACTTTCGAGGCGAGCGCATACCGACCCTGGATGAAGTCTTTGAAACGCTGGGCAAACGCATTTTGATCAACGTTGAACTTACAAATTACGCAACGCCCTTCGACGCGCTGGTTCCTAAAGTGGTGGAACTGGTCAGGAAACATGCTTTGGAAAAGCGCGTCCTCTTCTCGTCATTCTTTCCGCACAACCTGAGGCGCGCCCGCGGCCTGATGCCAGAAACGCCGCGCGGACTTTTAGCCTGGGCCGGCTGGAAAGGGGCCTGGTCGCGGACTTCCGGCTGGAGCGGGCCTTACCAGGCGCTGCATCCTTATTTCACCAGCGTCAATGAGAGGCTCGTCCAGCGTGTCCACGCGGCCGGGCGGCGAGTCCATGTTTGGACGGTCAATGACGAGGCTGCAATCCGTCATCTGATCGCGCTGGGTGTGGATGGCATCTTCACCGATGATCCGCTCCTGGCCGGCCGTATCTTGGGAAGGGCCAGATGATTCCACCTGAATGGCTCAACCAAGCCGTGCTGCGCATCGCCCCTCACCTCCGGCGCACTTTGCTGACCAATGACGCCGGGCTAAATATTTATCTCAAGTGGGAAAACCAGCAAGTCACCGGCTCGTTCAAGTTGCGCGGCGCTTTGAACAAGGTCTTGTCGCTCGAAAAATGGGAGCAGGAAGCCGGCCTGGTGACCGCTTCGGCTGGCAATCACGGACAAGGGGTGGCGCTGGCCGGGAATCTCGTCAACGCGCCGGTGACCATATTCGCGTCCAATCATGCGGTTACAAGCAAGGTTAAAGCCATGCGCGCCTTGGGCGCGGAAGTCAGGCTCGTCGAGGGCGGCTACGAGGCCGCCGAGCAGACGGCAATCCGCTTTGCTTCCGAGCATTCGAAGACCTGGGTTTCAGCCTATAACGACGGGCAAGTCATCGCCGGGCAGGGGACGATTGGATTGGAAATCGCCCAAGAATTGCCTCCCCAGGCGGGGATGACCTGGCTCGCGCCGGTGGGTGGGGGCGGCCTGCTGGCCGGGATCGGAGCCGCACTAACCCGCTACCGAGTAGGTGCTGCGCACAAGGAACGGCCGCGCCTGGTCGGTGTGCAAGCAGAAGCCTCCGCTTTTATGCACTCGTTGTTCTATCGCGATGCGCAGGAGAATATCCCCGACCTGCCAACGCTGGCGGACGGGCTTTCAGGGCGGATCGAAGACGACTCCCTGACCATCCCGATGTTGAAGCAGTTTGCTGACGATATCATCTTGGTCAGTGAAGAAGAGATCGCCCAGGCCATTGCTTTCGCCTGGCATAAATATCATCAGCGCATCGAAGGGTCAGCCGCGGTGTCTTTGGCGCCAATACTCAGCGGAAAGGTCAAACCACCCGCAGTGGTGGTGATTTCCGGCGGGAATATCCAACCCGAAGTGCACGCTGCGATTTGTCGCCGCTATGCGGAGCTTAGATGAGAATTGAACGGTTATTCACGCTATGCCTGCTCGCAGGTATCGCAGTATCGTTGATTTCACCGTTATCCGTAGGCGCGGCCGGCTCTCAGCAGATAGATCTGCCAACAGCGCGCGCCCAGGCGCTCATCGAACAACTGACAGCCGAAGAGCGCGTCGGTCAGTTGTTCCTGGTCACTTTTACGGGCAGCTCAGTAGATGAAAAATCGCAAATATATGATTTGATTCTCCACCATCACATCGGGGGTGTGGCGCTGCTTGCCGCGAATGATAACTTCGTGGCTGCGCCCGATACTATCAGTGAAGCCTATCGTTTGATTTCGCAATTGCAGGCGATCGAATGGCAGGGATCAGATCAGCCATCCACCAGCACAACCACGAGCGAACAGCCGATAAGCGCTTACATTCCGCTGTTTATTGCCACTTCTCAAGAGGGGGATGGTTACCTCAATGACCAGATACTCACCGGGCTGACGCCTTTGCCCAACCTGATGGCTATCGGGGCTACCTGGCAACCCTCCCTGGCTGAACAGGTAGGGACGGTCGCGGGTAAAGAACTGTCGGCGCTTGGGTTTAATATGTATTTTGGCCCATCGCTCGACGTGCTGGAATCGCCGGGCGCGTTGGTTGGGGGAGGCTTGGGCGCGCGCGTCTCCGGCGGCGACCCGTATTGGGTGGGTCAAATGGGTAAGGCTTACATAAATGGTATTCACACCGGCAGCGAAGGACGTATGCTGGTGATTGCCAAGCACTTCCCTGGCCGCGGCAGCTCGGATCGCCCAACCAGCCAGGAAGTGGCGACGATCCGTAAATCACTCGAACAACTGAAACAAATCGAACTGGCGCCGTTCTTTGCTGTTACCGGCAATGCACCGGATGCGCAGCGCACTACGGATGGATTGTTGGTTTCGCACATTCGCTATCAGGGCTTCCAGGGCAATATCCGCGCCACCACGCGTCCGGTCAGTTTTGACCCGCAAGCACTTTCGCAAATTCTTTCGCTCCCCGCGTTCGTTTCCTGGCGCGAAAACGGAGGATTGATGGTCAGCGACGATCTGGGAAGCCAGGCCGTGCGAAGATTCTATGATCCGAGCGGTCAGTCCTTTGCGGCAAGATTGGTGGTTCGGGATGCTTTCCTGGCTGGCAACGATTTGCTCTATCTGGGAAACATCCTCTCCAGCGAAACTCAAGATAATTATTCGACCATCATCAGAATCCTGGATTTCTTCACCCAGAAATATCGCGACGATCCGGCTTTTGCCAAGCGAGTGGACGAAGCCGTCCTGCGTATTCTCGTGGCCAAGCACCGGATTTATGGCGATTTTGATCCAACGGTTGTTACACCTCAGGAGGATGGCTTGTATACGCTGGCCGCATCCCAGGCAGTAACGTTTGAGGTGGCGCGCCAATCGGCGACGTTGATCAGCCCGGATTTGAAGGATTTGGATGCCGTTCTGCCTACGCCGCCGGATGAGAATGATTATATGCTGTTTTTTACCGATACCCGTCCGGGCCGGCAATGCAGTGCCTGCCCTGACAAACCGATGTTGGCGGGCGATGCTCTTCAGAATGTCATTTTACGCTTGTATGGACCTCAGGCGGGCGGGCAGGTTTTGCGCAATCACCTGACTTCGTATACGTTCGATGATATGGCCTCTGTTTTGGAAGGGGGGAACGTCAATGCTTCGCTTGTCAATGAATTACGCCGCTCAGACTGGGTCGTGATCAGCATGTTGGATGCTGATCCTGCCCAATCCCAGGCCATCGTTTTGCGCCGCTTCCTCTCCGAGCGGCAGGACTTGTTGCGAAATAAGCATGTCGTCTTGTTTGCCTTTAATGCACCCTATTATCTGGACGCGACAGATATTTCCAAAGTAACCGCCTATTACGGTTTGTACAGTAAATCCGCGCCGTTTGTGGAAGTGGCGGCGCGGCTATTATTCCAGGAACTAACGCCAGCCGGGGCGATTCCCGTTTCTGTTCCCGGCATCGGTTATGACTTGCTCTCGGCCACCGCGCCAGACCCTAAACAGGTGATCCAGCTCTTTCTGGACCTTCCGCCGGCTCCGACCCCAACTGAGGCTCCCACCGGCACACCTGAGCCGACAGCCACCCCCGCCTTCCGTGTAGGGGATACAGTTTCAGTGCGGACGGGTGTTATCCTGGATCATAACCAGCGCCCGGTCCCGGATGGTACGGGTGTGCGTTTTTCTCTAATCCTGAGCGGCGAGGGGGGTGTCATTCAGCAGGTGGAAGCGGCGACTGTGGACGGCGTAGCGCGCGCTTCGTTCAGTATTGACCGTTCCGGACTGCTTGAAATCCACGCCACGAGTGAACCAGCCACTACTTCTGTTGTTCTGCAAATGGATATTACCAGCAATGGCATCCATGTGACGATTGTCGCGCCGACGCCTACCGATGAGCCTGTTACCCCAACGCCCACAATTGCGCCGACGCCCGAACAATCCAACCCTTCGGCAATTTCTGAAGGTCATCCCGGGTTTGGCGGCTGGATTGCGATGGTCATATTTTTAGGCGGGCTGGGCTATCTGGCGTTCTGGCTGGGCGGGAAAATCTTTTCTACACGCTGGGGTTTGCGCTGGGCGTTCTGCGTCTTCATGGGCGGCTTGCTGGCGTATAATTACCTCGCCTTTGGTCTACCCGGAAGCGCGGACTGGATCAAATTGCACGGATTGCCAGGGATTTTGGGGGTTGTGATTCTGGGGGCCGGGCTCGGTCTTGGGGGCGGCTGGTTGTGGGTGAAAGCTGTCAACCCCCGAACTGCGGGGGTCAACCCCCAAAAAGACGGGGGCTAGCGCGCCAGAGAAGCGATCAGGCTGACGAAGAGCAGACCGGCTGAAATCCAGAGCAGGATCCGCTCGGGTGTCTTATCAATCAGGCGCAGGATTGTTTCCTGAGGGCGCGCCAGGCTCTGAGGTCGTTGGGGAATATCCCGATTTCCAACCAGGAATTCGCGAAACATATCTATCGAAGCCGGGCGCGCGTCCGGATGGAGTTCCATCGCCCACAGGATGGCGCGTTCAGTCCGCTGGCTGATCGCCGCGTTGATCCCGCGCGGCTGCCCCAGGCTTTCGGGGTGCAGGAAACGCTGGCGGGCATCCGTAGGCGGCCGATTGGTCAGCAAGTGGTATAAGGTGGCGCCGAAGGCGAAGATGTCGCTGCGCACGTCGGTATGCAGACCATCGCCGCCGTATTGTTCCAGCGGTGTGTACAGGGCGGTACCGCGCCCCTGGATGATGGTGAGAGTCATCTCGTCGGGGGCCAGCGCTTTGACAAGACCGAAATCTACTAATTTGAGCAGTCCATCGGGTGTGATTTTCAAATTGGAGGGCTTGATGTCCCGATGCACCAACGGGGGTTCTTGCTTGTGTAAATAGGCCAGCGCATCCGCCAATTGATTGGCCCAGCCAAGTACTTCCTCTTCGGAGAGGAAGGAGTTCTGCTGCCGCGCTTCCAACATTCGAGTGCGCAAGTCCTTGCCTGGCACGTAGTCCATGACCAGATAATCGCGCACTCCGATCGAGAAGAAATCCGAGACTTTGGGTAAGTTGGGGTGATCCAGGCGCGCCAAGAAAGTGGCCTCGCGCAGAAATTGTGTGCGCGCCTCTTTCAGGATTTTTGCGGGTACTGTGCGGTCGTGTTCGACTTCTTTCAGCGCACAACGACGACCTTCTAGGCGCAGGTCGTCAGCCAGGTAGATACTGCCCATGCCTCCCTGGCCGATGCGCTCCTGGATGCGATAACGTCCGCGCAGTACCTCGCCGGTTTTCAATGCTACAGGCATGACCGGCTCCAATAATCGAGCGTTCGTTGAAAAATATTTGATTTGTGCAGGTGATTTTATTTCGGCGTTGGAAGACCATCGCTGCACAAGATGTAATTTCTCGGCTATATTATAAGCGTCTTTTGTCCTCCTGATGTATAATCGCTTGATATGAAGCGGACTATGGAAGGCAATCTGGAAGAATACCCACTCTTGATTGGACAGACTGGCGCGTTGAAGGGTCAGCGTTGGCCTTTAGACAAGCCATTGGTGATAGGGCGCGAAGCCACCTGCGAAGTTGTGATTCCCGACCGCCAGGTATCTCGTTTCCACGCCCGCCTCATGCCAACACCCGAGGGCGTGATCTTGGAAGACATGGGCAGCAAAAATGGCACCTATTGCAACGGCAACCCCATCGCAAACCCGGTGGCTTTGAAAGACGGGGACATGTTGCAGATTGCACTAGCCGGACAATTCATCTTCCTGACCTCGGATGCGACCATGCCATTGACCGAGTCTGCCAGCCGCCCCGGACGCTTACACCTCGATCTGCGCTCCCGGCGTGTCTGGGTAAACCAGCAACAGGTGGATCCGCCGCTTTCCGCGCTGCAATTTCACGTGCTGCAAGTGTTGTGCGAACGTCAAGGCCAGGTCGTGGATCGGCAGGGATTGATCGCTGCGGCTTGGGGTGATGACCAGATGATTGGGGTCTCAGACCAGGCGCTGGATGCGCTTATCCGTCGTTTACGCGACAGGCTGGCCGCCATTGACCCGACACATTCCTACATAGTCACCGTGCGCGGGCATGGCTTGCGATTGGATAATCCACCCAGCGACTGAAATCGCCTTGTAAGTTAGCCCAAGCTCTTCTTCATCGAGAATTTGAGGACGGCGCGATAGATCAAATTCAGCTTCTCGATGATTTGGGTCTGCTCTTTGTTTGATTTAGCGTCGCCTTGCTCCTCGCTCTGCGCCAGTACGCCGCCGATGAAGCTGGCAAATTCCGGCGTAATTTCATCTTTATGCTTTTCCAGCATTTTATCCAGGGCGGTATCATTCGGCGCATCGAGTAGTTTCTCCAACAAGTCATATTCTGGAGGTGGAGCGGACGTTTGTTGCAGCACAGCCGCGATTTGCTGAAGTTTCTCGAGCTGCGCATTATCTTTTTTCCCGGTAGGCCTTTGGTGTGTGGCTTCCTGTAAAGCGCGGTTGAGCACCTGGACGAAGGCTTCACTTATTTCGTTCAATCTCTCGAGGGTGGCTTTCTGGATATTCTGGGCGGCGAGCAGCGCGCCAAGCAGTTCTCCGGCGCGCTTGAATTCTTCTTCCACGCGTTGGTCAATTTGGCGGGTTATCGTAAGCAGTTTTTCCCGCAGGGCTTCCAGTTTTTTTCGCTCGTCGCTGGTCTTGGTTTCGATGCGCTCGGAGAGGGATTGAAAGAAGAGATAATCCAATCCAGGGCGGGTCAGGCTGGCCAGCGCGCTTAGACGGGCTTCACCGGGCGCTTCGATAAGAATATCCAGCAACTTCTCGCGGGTGAGTTCTTTCCCGGCTGCCTGCAGGGTCTTGACAGCTTCCTGGATTTCGTTGACCCGACTCTGCATTTGCCGGCCATACTCACTTTCAGTCAGCAATTGTTTCTGCAGGGCATCCATTTGTTGAGCGACCTGCTCCTGACCGCTGGCTGCGGCGCCTTCCAGCAAGCGGCCGAAGAGGGAGAAGAACTCGGCGTCCAGCAAACTGGCTTCCTGTTGAATGAGCTGTTTGCGCGCCTCTGCGCTGGATGCGGAGAGCAGGCGCTCGATGAGGGTCACGCGCTGCTGTTGAGCCTGGATCATCGCGGGGGTGATGCCATCGGCGCCCAGGATGCGCTCGATCAGACTCTGGTAGGTTAGAAAACTCTGCGGGCGCAGCAGGTAGGCTTTTCGCTTTTCAAGTGCAAGGCGGTTGACGACCTGATTGATCAGCGGCCCAATGAGTTTCTCCTGCTCATTGACCGGTACAGCCAAGACCCCGGGGAAGAAAGTGAGCAAGAGTTCCTTCTCAGCATCGTGATAGACGATCGGGGTGGCCAGCGCACCGCTATAGTCGCAATGCGGGCAGTGAGCAAAATTGGAGACTCCGCCCAGAAGGCGCTGTTTTGCACCTGGGTCGGCGGTAACATCGAAGAGCTGTTCGACTTGCGCCAGGATGGGTTGTCGGCAGCGGGGGCAGGAAATTTGAGATCTTTGAGGAGGCATGGATATTCTCGATTTACGACTTTGGATTTTTGATTTTGGATTGACGAATTACCTTCACGAGCTTATGAGACAAGGGCTTATTTTACCCCCAAAATCATTGGTGTGTGTTTCATTTCAGTAAAAACGTCCCGCAGGTTGTTTGTAAATAATCAAATTCGGCATGATTCAACCTGCGGGACGGTGAATTCCAACTTATTTAACACACCCAAATCATTTGAAGAATTAAGATACGGGTTGACGCGGCAGGGAGAAACAGATGCAGGCGCCGCTATTCGGCTTCGGGTCCACCCAGATACGCCCGCCGTGCGCCTCGACAATAGCCCGCGCCAGGTAGAGTCCCAAACCGGCGCCTTTTGTCCTGCGGACTGCTTTTTCAGCGCGATAAAAACGATCGAAGATATATGGAATATCAACCGGATCAATACCCGATCCCTCGTCATTAACGGTGATAATCAACTGCTCTGGGCGTGCCTGGCCGCTGATGCGGATTTCGCCGCCGGGAGAGTATTTAATGGCATTGGACACCAGGTTGGCGAGGACTTGCTCGATGCGCTTCTCGTCAGCCAGGATGACCGGGAATTTCTTTGGAAAATCCACGACCAGGGTGTGACGATCGGTCTGGGTGCGAAAGCGTTCGGCCAGGCGTTCAGCCAGCTCAGGGAGGGAAATATCAGCCAGGTTGGGTTTCAGCCCGCCGGCTTGCAGGCGCGAAGCGTCCAGCAAGTCTTCGATCATCGTCGTCAGGCGATCGGCCTCTTCTTCGATGACCCTCAAGCTATCTTTCACGATAGCCCGATCCCAGGTGGCGTCCTCGCGGCGCAAGGTGCTGACGTAGCCTTTGATCAATGCAACCGGTGTCTTGAGTTCGTGGCTGATGATCGAAACAAAAGTGTTTTTTATCTCCTCTGCGGTGCGGAATTTCGTGATATCGCGGACTGTGACGATGATGTTTCTCAAGACGCCATCTGCCGTCAGGAGCGGCGCGTAGGTTATGCCGACGGGCAGCGCGGGCGGCTCGGCTCTTTGCAGGTCGCCCTCGACATATAGATAAGCGTTGGGGGTCAGCGGCCAGCCGCCAGTTTCAGCCTCTTCCAGCGTCAAACCTTCGGGGCGGCGCGCCCAACGGACAATATCGTCATGTGGCCGGCCTTGAAGTTTATCCCGCGGTGTACCCGACATCCGTTCGAAGGCAGCATTGATGCGTTCGATGACGCGGTCAGCCCTCAGGATGAGAATCCCATCTGCAGCCGAATCGAGCAAGGCGTCCAGGCGCTGTTTCTCATAACTGACCTGGGTATAAAGCTGGGCATTAAAGACCGCGATGGCAGCCTGGTCAGCGAAACTCTGCAGGAGTAATTTATCATTTACGGAAAATACATCCGGGTAGCCACGAAAGATAAAAGTTACGCCAATAACCTGCCCATGCGCGACCAATGGCAATCCAACGCCGTTGAGCAAACCCATGCTGGCGGTATAGGCCAGCTCTTTCAACATACGGTTGAGTTCGGCAACGTTTAATTCGCGCACTTTCTCTTCAGCCAAAAGCGGTTCGAGATAGTGCAAAAAGGCGGGCGGGATGCCATGCGCCGCGGCAACGCGCCAACCCGCGCTCTCTTTCAGCGCGATGATGCCGGCTTGACCGGCAAGCATTTCAATGGAAATGCGCAAGATGCGCGCCAGCAGTTTATCCAGGTCAAGTTCCTGGGTGATGGCACGCGCAATTTCAAGCAGGTAATCGCGTTGTCGCACGCGGAAGTCGGGAAGCATGGGGATTTACGATTTACTCTTTTCTCATTACTTCTTATCCGTTACTTGCCACCTTTTTCTGCCAGTGTGATCGCTTCCTCAAGAATGGTCAAACCTTCGTCAATTTCAGGCTTTGAAACGCTCAACGGTGGAGAAAGGCGTATGACGCTCTTACCGCAGCCGAGCAGGATCAGGCCGCGCTCGAAGGCCAGGTCGGCGATGCGGTCACGCAACTCTTCGGCGGGATACTTGCTCTTGCGATCCTTGACGAATTCGACGCCGATCATCAAACCCAGGCCGCGTACGTCGCCGATGCTGGGATGGCGGGCCATAATTTCATCGAGCGCATCCAGCGCATATTGGCCGACTTCGACCGCGTTCTGCATATATTCACGCTCGATGAGTTCCATGGTCGCTATCGCGGCAGCACATGAGATGGGATTGCCGCCGAATGTGTTGCCGTGTGCGCCGCGCGGCCAATCCATCACTGATTTGCGGGCAATGGCCGCGCCCAAGGGCAGGCCTGAAGCGATGCCTTTTGCGGCAGTGACAATATCTGGCTCGACATCAAAATGTTCGATCGCCCACCATTTACCCGTGCGACCGATGCCAGATTGAACTTCATCTACGATCAATAGAATGTCATGTTTATCGCAAAGGTCGCGCAGGGCTGGAAAGAATCCTGGAGGCGGCACAATGTAGCCCCCTTCGCCTTGGATGGTCTCGACGAGGATGCCCGCTACTTCATCGGGTGGCAGGATATGACCCAGAATTTCGTTCTCGATGTAGCGAACGACGGTCTCGCCATAGTCTTCACCGGAGGGCCGTTCGAGGACTGGGCGGTAAGGATTGGGGAACGGTGCGTGGACGACGCCGGGCATCAATGGGTAGAACCCACGATGGTAAGTGGGCTTGCTGGCAGTGAAGGTCACCGCGCCCATTGTCCGTCCGTGGAATGCACCGGTAAAGCCGATGAAATTGGAGCGCCCGGTGTGATAGCGGGCGAGCTTTATCGCCGTCTCGACCGCTTCTGTCCCCGAATTGGTCATGAACGAGACGGCCGCCTCCTCAAAAGGCGCAATCTCGTCCAGTTTCTCGCCAAGCTCAACCCATTTGCTGTGATAAAAGTCGGAGGAAATGTGAAGGAAATTTTCGGCTTGCTGCTGGACGGCCTTGACAACTTCAGGGTGACTGTGTCCTGTGGCGACGACCGCAATTCCAGCCGCGAAATCGAGGAAGCGGTTACCGTCCACATCCCAGACTTCGGTGCCGCGTCCGTGATCCATAACGAAGGGCGCACCTCGAGGATAAGAGGGGGAAATGACGGACGAATCGCGTTTGATCAGCGCGCGGGCTTTTGGTCCTGGCAATTTCATTGGTAGCATGAGAATTACTCCTTATGGTATAACTCTGAAGATTTTGTAGGGCGATATTCATATCGCCGTTGGTTGCGGAATGAATTCCGCGTTACGATTTTGTAGGGCGATATTCATATCGCCGTTGGTTGCGGAATGAATTCCGCGTTA
>JASEHI010000003.1:0-35144 GCA_030018695.1 Anaerolineales bacterium | reverse complement strand
ACGGATTGACGATAGTTTTATTTCAGCCTGAACTTTGGCGCCGATCAGGCCGGCATTATCGCCCAGCTTGGCAGAAGTCATGACCAGCTCTTTGACATAATCCGCGTCCATCACATGCTTGTAAAGAGCGTCTTTTAATGGATCGAAAATGAGCGACCCGCTGCGTGAAACCCCGCCGCCGAAGATGACGATGGAGGGGTTGAATATGTGCAGGAAGTCTGCCAGCGCTTGGCCGAGATATTCTCCTGCGCGCGTGTAGGCTGCTTTTGCCAGCGGATCACCCCGACGGGCGGCTTTTGCCACCTCACGCGCGCTCAAGTCTGCGGATGGTTTGAGAATCGAAACTTGGCCTTCGCCCAGTTTCTCGTTGACAAATCGGGCGATGGCCGGGCCGGAAGAGATGGATTCCAGATGGCCGCGCTGCCCGCACGGGCAGAGCGGACCGCCCGGCAGGACGGTGATGTGACCGAGTTCGGCGGCCAGGCCGCGATGTCCGAGCAGCAGTTGGTCTCTGCTGATGACGCCGCCGCCGATGCCAGTGCTGATCGTTATGTAGATCAGGTCATGATGCCCCTGCCCGGCGCCATAACGCCATTCTCCCAAGAGGGCCAGATTGGCATCATTGCCAACAAAAACGGGCACTCCGAAACGTTCAGCCAGCCGTTCGCCGAGCGGAAAATTCATCCACTCCGGGATATTTGGCGCGGATAAGATGACGCCTGTCTCGGTGTCGAGCGGCCCTGGGGCAGCAACTGAGATCGCCTCCACCGTTTCATCCGGCCAGGCAGACTCAATTAATGTTATAAACCGCTCAAAGGTGGAACTGCCGGGAGATTTTGTTCGGGCAATCTTATGCTTTATTAGCTCGATGCCATCCCGCTGGAAAGCTGCGACACGCAGTTGGGTGCCCCCGACATCTGCAACAAGGATTGCGACCATGCGGCGATTATAACATGGCTGTTTGTGAAGTTGTGGGTGTGGTTGACTATTCAATCAAAGACTGCTATCATCCCGTTGATGAAAAACAAGCCGAAAGCACGCCGCATCTCGATCGGGAAGGAGCTGGCGCGTTCCCTGCGCTGGTTCTCGCCGGGTCTTGGCGTGAAACGCTGGCTGCTGACGCTCCTGGCCGGTATTACCTTCTCGGCGGTTGGCCTGGGGCTGCTGCTGCTGGATATTTACCGCACCGCGCCCGAGACCTGGTGGCTGCCGGTCATCCGGGTGATCTCTTTGCAAGCCTTGCCCCGCCTCGTGCGCGTGCTGATCTTTGGCAGCATTGGCATCGGACTGATCCTGGCCGGGATCATTGGCCTGAACCGTTCGCTGCTCGTGCCGTTCCTGCGCCCCGGGCGGAGATTGGTGGATCAGGTGGCTGAGTACCGCCGCCGCGAGAAAGGCCCGCGCGTCGTCGCCATCGGCGGCGGGCACGGCCTGGCGACCGTGCTGCGTGGGATGAAAAACCACACGCATAATCTGACTGCGGTCGTCGCGGTAACAGACGATGGCGGTTCTTCGGGTGAATTGCGGCGCAGTCTGGGCATCCTCCCGCCCGGTGACATGCGTAATTGCCTGGCGGCGCTCTCCAATGACGAAGCCTTATTGACGCAGTTGTTCCAGTACCGCTTTAGCGGCGATAATCAACTGGAGGGACATTCATTCGGCAATCTGTTCATTTCAGCCCTGGTGGATATCACCGGCAGCTTCGAAGAGGCGATTTCCGAATCCGGCCGGGTATTATCCGTGCATGGGCGGGTGCTCCCGGCGACACTGCATAATGTCCACCTTGTGGCTGATGTTCAGTTGCCGAACCTGCCGAATGAGGTGCGCGTGACAGGTGAGAGTAAGATACCGAAGATTGGCGGGCGCGTGCGCCGGGTCTGGCTCGAGCCGAACGACGCGACTGCCTTCCCTCCGGTTATCCAGGCCATCCTGTCCGCGGATATGATCACCATTGGCCCTGGCAGCCTCTACACCAGTCTCCTGCCGAACGTCCTGGTTCCAGATTTGTTGGCAGCCATCCGTTCCAGCCGGGCATTAAAGATTTTCATCTGCAATATTGCTACTCAGATCGGTGAGACCCAGGCTTATAATTGCGGGGATCACGTCCGTTCGTTGGAAGAATCCATCGGCTCGGATCTCATTGACATCATTGTTTGTAATACCAGCTATGAGGCGGATTTGCCGGATGGTGTACAATGGGTGATGCTTGACGAGGAGCTGCTGAGTAAAGGGCGCGTTTATTGTGCCGACTTGCTGGATCGTGAGCGCCCATTGCACCATGAGGCATCCAAATTAGCGCAGACTTTGATTGACCTGTTCTATGAGCGTACTGGCCCGCTGGATAGAGAGATTCAGTAATCCCCCCGAATTATCGGGAAATTAAATTCACACTTTTCAATCAGGAGATTTACCATGACAGTACGAGTTGGTATCAATGGCTTCGGCCGCATCGGACGCCAGGTCTTGAAGGCGATCCGCGATCACTATCCGGAAGAGCTGGAAGTAGTGGCCTTCAACGATATCGGCGATTTGCCGACGATGGCTCATTTATTAAAGTATGACTCGAACTACGGCCGCTTCAACGGCACGGTCGAGGTTGCGGATGGCGCGCTTGTCGTTGACGGCAAAAAGATCAAGGCCTTCAAAGAGACCGATCCTGCGAACATTCCATGGGCCGAGCTGGGGATAGAAATCGTCATCGAATCGACCGGCATCTTCACCGTCAAGGAGGATGGCGTCAACAAGAAAGGCAAGACGGTCAAGGGCGCGGCCAATCACATCACTCATGGCGGCGCGAAAAAGGTCATTATCTCTGCGCCGGCCGAAGGCGAGGACCTGACCATCGTTTTGGGTGTCAATGGTGACAAGTATGATCCGAAGACGCATCATGTCGTTTCTAACGCCTCATGCACGACAAACTGCCTGGCCCCGGCGGTCAAAGTTGTCCATGACAAGTATAGGATCGCGCGCGGCTTCATGACCACTATCCACTCTTATACCAACGACCAGCGCATTCTCGATCTGCCGCACTCGGACCTGAGGCGGGCGCGCGCCGCAGCGATGAACATCATCCCGACGACGACCGGCGCGGCTAAAGCCCTGAAACTGGTCATCCCCGACCTGGCCGGCAAGTTCGATGGTTACGCCTTGCGCGTCCCGACCCCGACGGTCTCGGTGGTTGACTTTACCGCCGAAATCGAAACCCCGGCAACGACTGAAGAGCTGCGTCAGGCTTTCCGCGATGCGGCTTCCAAGCCTCCGCTGAAGGGTATCCTGGCGGCCATAGATGAACCGCTGGTCAGCATGGACTTCAAGGGTGACCCGTACTCATCTTCGGTGGATCTGCCCTTCACCAGCGTCCTGGGCAAGGCCGAGAGCACATTCATCAAGGTCGTCGCCTGGTACGATAACGAGTGGGGTTACTCGGTGCGCACGGCAGATTTGGCGGCGTTGATGGCGAAGAGTCTCTAAAACGTGAAACGTAACACGCAACACGTAACACGTAATGATCTTGCGTTTTGTGCATAACGTTTTCCGTAGAGAATTCGGAGAAACCTCTATGTTTGACAAGAAGACAATCAGGGATATCAATGTTAGTGGCAAGCGTGTCCTCGTGCGTGTGGATTTCAATGTGCCCTTATCCAGCAGTTCAACTGCTGGATTATCCGTCGGCGAGGATACCCGCATCCGCGCCGCGCTGCCCACGCTCGAATATTTGCTCGAGTACGGCGCGGCGGTTATCCTGTGTTCGCACCTGGGACGACCCAAGGATGGCCCCGACCCCAAGTATTCGCTGAAACCGGTCACCGCTCATCTGGGCAAGCTGCTCGGCAAGCCGGTGGGTTTCGCCGAGGATTGCATTGGGCCGGTCGCGGAAAAGGCCGCCAAGGCGCTCAAACCGGGCGAGATCCTCTTGCTTGAAAATACCCGCTTCCACCCGGAAGAAGAAAAGAACAATCCTGAAATGGCCGGGCAGTTGGCTGCATTAGCGGATATTTACGTCAATGATGCTTTTGGCTCCGCTCACCGGGCGCACGCCTCTACGGAAGGGGTGGCGAAATTCCTGCCGGCTGTGGCCGGTTTCCTGATGGAGAAGGAGATCCAATACCTCGGCGCGGCGGTAGCCGCCCCGGCGAAACCTTTTGTCGCCATTTTAGGCGGTGCAAAGATCAGCGATAAGATCGGGGTGATCAGCAACTTGCTCGCCAAGGCCGACACAATCCTGATCGGCGGCGGGATGGCGAATACTTTTTTCAAGGCGCAAGGATACCCGGTCGCCGATTCGCTTGTCGAAGATGCAGCCCTTGAAACAGCGCGTGAACTGCTTGCCAAAGGCGGCACGCACCTGCGTTTGCCTGTGGATGTGGTCATATGCGATAAATTCGAGGCCGCGGCCGCATATAAGATCATGCCGACCGGCCCCATTCCGGACGGCTGGCGCATATTGGATATTGGCCCTGAGACGATAGACAGCTATGCCAGGGTCATCAAGGCGGCCAAAACTGTCGTCTGGAATGGGCCGATGGGCGTGTTCGAATTCCCTGAGTTTGCCAAAGGCACCTTCGGGGTCGCGCAAGCCGTCGCCGGGAGCGGCGCGGTCAGCATCATTGGCGGCGGCGAGTCGGTTGCGGCCATCCAGCAATCTGGCTTGGCCGCCAAGATCACGCACATCTCCACCGGCGGCGGGGCCTCGCTGGAGATGCTGGAAGGCCTGACGCTTCCGGGCGTTGCCGCGTTGCAAGATAAATAGGGTTCACTTGAAAATTATGCGTACTCCCTTTGTAGCCGGCAATTGGAAGATGAACAAAACCGTCGAGGAGACCCGCTTGCTGGTCTTCGAGATGTGTCGAGAACTGCGGGAAATCCAGGGCGTGGAAAAAGTGCTTTGCCCGCCCTTTACCTCTCTGCTCGCTGCTGCGGCGCTGCTCCAGGGCAGCGACGTCGGTTTGGGCGCACAGAATATGCACTGGGAGGATAAGGGCGCTTTTACCGGTGAGACCTCTCCGGCGATGGTGGCCGAGTTCTGTAAATATGTCATCGTTGGACATTCCGAACGCCGGACGTACTTCGGCGAGACGGATGAAACCGTCAATAAGAAAGTCGCCGCGGCGCGGACCTTTGGCCTGATCCCGATTTTTTGCGTGGGTGAGACCCTGGCGGAGTACGAGGCCAGCCGCACCGCCGAGGTCGTTTCGCGTCAGGTTCGGGAAGGCCTGAAAGGTTTGGATGCCGGCCCCACGTTGCGGATCGTCATCGCTTACGAACCGGTCTGGGCGATCGGCACGGGACGCGCCTCAAGCGGCGAAAACGCCAACACGGTCGTGCGGGATGTCATCCGCAAGACGCTGGCCGGGCTCTATGGTAAAGACGTGTCGGAAGCAATCCGCGTCCTTTACGGCGGCTCGGTGACAGCCTCCAACGCAGTCGAATTTTTCTCCCAGCCGGATATTGATGGCGCTCTGGTCGGCGGGGCCAGCTTGAAAGTGGATGAGTTTGTCGCGATTACCCGCGCAGCCGCGCGATAACGAAGATGGAGGAAGGGCGAAAGACGGACTTCCCTGCCTGCCCTGCCGTCTCGCACCGGCGTGCCGCCGTTGTTCGCGGCACGAACGGTGGCGGCCAGGCCAGGGAGTATAACCAAGGGACAGTCATCGTTCGTCCTGCCTCCGTTATCTTTTCATTGGGGAGCCTGTATGCTTGCGCAGTTTGACGGCCTCTTCTGGTTGATAATCATCCTGGTTCTGCTCGTGCTTCTACAGCGCTGGCTTCACCGCGAGATTCAGGCCTTTTTTCTCATTCTCACCCGCCACCCGGAAGTAACTTCGGTCATCTTTGCCCTGATCTTCCTCCCCGGCGTCTTCTTGCATGAACTAAGTCACTACGTAACGGCCCGCCTTCTCGGCGTGCGCACCGGTCGCTTTTCGATCATCCCGCGCCCTATGCCGGGTGGACAATTGCGCCTGGGTTACGTGGAGACGGCGCGCGGCGGGATCGTCAAAGATGCGTTGATCGGGGCTGCGCCGCTGGTCAGCGGGTGTGTGTTTGTGGCTTTCGCGGCCATCTACCGCATGGAAATGCCTATGTTGTGGGATCTCCTGCGCAATGGTCAGTTTGAATTGTTCTGGATGGGGGTATCCTTCCTGCCCAAAATCCACAATTTTTGGTTGTGGTTTTACCTGACCTTTGTAATCAGCAGTACCATGATGCCCTCCTTGTCCGACCGTCATGCCTGGCTGCCGCTGGGATTGGTGATTGGTATTCTATTCGGCCTGACCGTCTTGGCTGGGGCCGGCCCCTGGATGTTGGCCAACCTCGCTCCGCCGTTCAATTCCTTTTTACGCGGGCTGGCAGCCATTTTTGGGTTGAGCGCGGTTGTGCATTTGGTCTTGGTTTTACCGGCGGCATTGCTCCACCGGCTATTGGCGAGATTGACAGGAGTGGATGTAACCTGACACAGGAATCCTTTGAAAAGCTAATATTGGGATATCGTCCAGCGAGAAACGAACCAGCTCATCGGGATCAGGGGTGCTTTTTCCTTCGAGCATGATCGTATTCATGATCCTTGCAGCCAATGCACCCTTCATCTCCTCGAATAAGTTACGCACGCTGCGGGCATTGCCAAAATTGTCCTCTACTTGCCGCAAATATTCCAGGTATTGGCAAGCTCCTTCAAGAACTTCTGGGGGTAGGAGATATTTTTCTCGTTGGGCAAAATTCATAAGAATTTCACCTAATTCAAGAATGTTGAAATCCGGGAAATGCACTTTTACACCAAACCGGGAACTCAGCCCCGGGTTGCTTGCGATCAACTCAGTCATCTGCTCTGGATAACCAGCGGTAATGACGATCAACCTGTTTCGATAATCCTCCATGGTCTTGACCAGGGTATCAATTGCCTCATGTCCAAAGTCGCTGCCATAGCCTTGGTTAAGGGAATAAGCCTCATCTATGAATAAAACACCATCCAGCGCGTCTTTGATCTTTTCTTTGGATTTTAGTGCAGATTGCCCTATGTAACCAGCAACCAGATCTGATCGCGCAACCTCGACAAGATGGCCTTTTTTAAGTAGACCCAACGAGTGGTAGATTTTCCCTAATAGGCGAGCAACTGTGGTTTTACCCGTTCCCGGGTTACCCTCGAAGACCATGTGCTGGAGTCCCGGTGATGGGTTGTAATCGGGATCCACTTTTGAGCGTAAGTTTTCATATTGCACTCTCTCAACCAAATTGCGAATAATATCCTTCACGCTCTTCAAACCGACTAAACCATTCAATTCACTTAACAGCGTATCTGGGTTTGGAAGCGCCTGGGTGAGAAGGCCGCGATATTTATCCGGAATATCTTCCACGCTCAAGGGAATGTCGAATGGTTCTCCCTTTTGTTGGATGCGGACTGCCCTGCGCCGATCCAGGCTCTCAGCCAGGTTGCGCATCTCGCCCGCATTACCGAAAAATTCATCGCGCAGTATGTGAAGACGATCAATCACTTTCTTCAAGGCTATGTCAGTTTCAGATGTGTACGCTAAACCCATGTTTCGCAAAATTTGATCCAGGATTTCCCATAATTCTTGGGTGGTGTAATCGGGAAAGTAAAAAATGTTGTCTTCCGGGAAACGCCGCGTTAATCCAGGGTTGGAATGAATGAAACGCCTCATCTTTTCTGGGTAGCCAGCCAGGATAACGACCAATTTCTCCCGATCATTTTCCAAGTGGGAAAGGAGTGTATCCACAGCCTCCTGTCCGAAACCGCCGCGATCCGATTCGGTCAGTACGTACGCCTCATCAATAAAGAGCACACCTTCAATGGCTTGGTTGACCAGATTATCTGTCTTCAGAGCTGTACCACCAACATGTTCAGCGACAAGATCGCTGCCTTTTGCCTCAACCAGGTGACCTTTCCGTAATATTCCGATATCATGAAAGATCTCCCCAATAATCCGCGCAACTGTCGTCTTGCCTGTTCCCGGGTTTCCAGTAAAGATCATATGCAGGGTAGGGATGTGGGCTTTGGGATTGTTTTTTCTTTCGGATGTAACCAACAACCAGGAGGTTAATTCACGGATCCGATTTTTTATTTCATGGAGACCGATCAGAGAGTTCAGCCGTTCTTCAGCGCGGACGTCTTTGTCTTGGAACGCCTTGATCCAGCCCTGTTTACGGAAGGTCTCCATATCCATCTTTGGGATCGAGCTGAATCTTTCAAGCCATTGGCGGGCGCTAATTCCTTCCGCAGCCATCCAATGACTGATTTTGTCAGTTTCATCAGGATTAACCTGGATCGCGGTTGTCTCCTTGACGTAATTTATTAAATGATTAATTTCTTCATGTTCCGGACTTCCAATATGAATTGTGGCGTGATTACCACCTTTATCACCTTTATCCATGATGAAGGACCTCAGTTCAGGTACAGCCAGGCCATTTGCGATTTTGGTCAGTTGATCGAGATTTCCGGCTGAAAAAAGAAGGTAACAAGAATTCTTGTTCGTAGAAGGTAAACGCGCCCATTCACCGATAAGACCTGAGAGAATTCTCGGAGACTCGAATAAATTCAGGGATGTCTCAGCTTGAAGGAAAATTACCGCGGATCTTATCGTTTCTTCTTTCATGATCGTATCCAGGAATCTGATTGTTACAACGTCCCCCATACTTTCGAGCGGTGTCCTGGAATTCTCTTTCGTTGCAGGTTTAAACAACATCATTGCAGCCAGCGGACCGCCATTCAAGCGCTGCATTTGGTGATCAGGATGGTCATTTGGACGAGTTCCATTCTTTATCGGCCAGGATAGTTCCTCAGAATCAATATCCAAGAAATAAACCGAACGATGAGGCGAGGAGAAAATGACACGTTGATAACCTTGATTTTTCAATTCTCCCAAAATAACATTCTCGATGGACAATTCAAAGTGATTGGAATTTGAATAAGCGAAAAACAAATCTTCAATTCCAATGCCATGAAGGATGTAAAAACGTTTGCCTCGATTTTGTTCCAGCGGCCGATTAATGCGCTCGATCATTTATTTAATTTTCATCCGGGTAAAGCGGTAGTCTCACGATTGGGTGTGGTTTTATTTTCACCGCGAAGGGGCAATCCCCAACCCGCAGGGTGCTTCCCTAAAGGGACACTACGCGGTCGCGAAGAACGGGGACAGGCGGCCGCGATGTTTCGAGAACCACACTCCGCGGGGAGACTACCGGTAAAGGATATGATGTCTTTCATCGGTTTGTTTCACGGTGGATTTTTCAACCGCGCCAGGTATGGGAGTTGATTCCACTTCCATTGGGCCTACTTTTAAACCATATTGATGCAAGGTCTGGGATATTTCTTGAAAACGTTTCCTTAACTCGTGCTCAGTCCGTGGAACCTTATCTTTGGAATCAATAACAAGGGCATTCGTATTTTTCCTGCCAGGGTCAACATAAATAACCACTTCGCTGCCTTCAATATTGCGCATGGAAGCAAAGTACGTCTTACTCATATCGTTATTGACATAACCACCTTCATTCATAACGAAACCTTGTTTTTCCAACGCCTGAAGCGCAAGATCTGCGATATTGATTCGAATTTGGGAATTAACCACTTCCCAGCGAGCTTGATGGATTAGGTTATCCAGTTCTTTCTCCAGCTGTGGCAGTACCTCTTGTAGGTAATTTTTTAGATCCTGAATGGTCAATCGATGAGCATCGTTTCTCAGGATGGAATTTATCTCATTAATTTGCCGGATTAGTGTCACATATTTACCCCCGGCCCATTTTTTGAGATCTATTGAAAAAGACAGTTCATTGCCATTCAAATCAATCGCCGGGCATTCCCGGTTCTCCTTCGCCAATTTATATAACTTGCGGGCGGTACGATAAGTTGAATGAAAAAGAACCTGCCATTCGCTCATCACCTTTTCGATTTCAAGTCGTAACGCTGAAAACCGCAGATACACCTGTTGCGAGCTGACAAATGCAGCTTCTGGCATGTCTTGTTGCAGATTATCATAGGCCAGCGTTAATTCATTGTCGAACTTTTCCGTTTGGCCTGGCATGAAGCGATTGAAGTCATATTGATCTTCGATAAAATCTCGCAACGTAACGGCACAATTAAACCAGGTTTCTGCAAGGAAGTATTTCTGTTGTTGATTCTCTTGTTGGTGGACAAGTTGTTGGTTTATCGCACCTAGCTGAGACTGATGGTGGCGGTGTTCTATTTCAAGTAAATTCTGAAAACTTTGTGAAACTTCATCAACAAATTGGGTTGTATTTTCCCACGTATCGTTCATCCTTTCTTCAATTTCCTGGTAAAAATCAGCCTGTTGAGTGAATAATGTCTGTGCAGCTTCTCTTTCCAGATTACCCAGATCAGAGTCCAATGAGCTGATCACTTGTTCAAAATATTGCTGTCGTTGCTCCATTTCCGCCAATGCAGAGGTGAATATTCCATTAGTGTACATCTTCAACTCTTGATCCACGCGTTCTTTTTGTTCAGCGCGCAATTTCATTTCTGCTTCTTGTAATTTTCGATATTCATCTTCGCGGATGGTTATCGTCGCGCGTTTATGGCCGCTCATTTCATGCCTTCCTTTAGTATAGCGATTTGGTTAGCAGATTCATCGAACTTTCTATGTTTTTCGAAGGTATGCCGACCACCAATATTTCCCCGTCTCGTATATGCAGTTCTGCTCGTCGCAGGCAATTTTCAAAGTCATAGTCGCTCAAGCGAGGAGAAATGTGAATGATGCGTTGGTTACTGCTGCCTCTCAAGCCGATTCCATTGTTGAGCTTGGATATGTAAGGCCCCTCAATTAGCACGTCTATATAATGCAAAAACTCGGTCACTCCTGCGGATGGGGGCTTATTGATCAAATCCTCGTAGCGATACCCTGTAAAGCAAATAAAATTAACCTCCTTCCGCTGGCGCGCTAACTGGGCGACTCTTGCCAGACCTTCAGCCTGTAGCATCGGTTCCCCGCCTGAAAATGTAATCCCATCAATTTTGTCTGATGAAAAAAGTTCATCAACTACTTCGTCGGGGCGCATCAGTAGAGCCTTTTGAAAGGGAATCCAATCTGGCGCGATACAACCGGGACAATTGAAGGGACAGCCCTTTACCCAGACTGCGCCGCGCAATCCGGGCCCTAGAGCTTCCGTTGCCGGGCAGATTGATGCAATATTAATCTTATTCATCATAGTCTCTATACTCAGTTGTGAATTTCTTTGAGAATTGATTCTCCAACACTGAAACGGGTGCTTCACGATTTCGTCAGTGCGATCATACTCTCGGCGATCATACGCTCGATTTATAAATTACAGCACTCACCCGTGTGGGTGAGTGCCGGGGTATCTTCAGGTTAACCTATTGGGTGAGGTTCATCTGCTACTCGGATGATCCCATTCGCTGAAATCCCAATTTGCCAGAGCCAGTTTGAGATCGTATCTGGTCTTGACATTGAATTTCTGCAACGTGTTTCGGACATGAGTTTTTACAGTCTCCGGCGAGATTATCAGTTGGCCGGCGATCTGCTGATTGGTGTAACCAAGACAAAGTAAAGAGGCTATTTGCTGTTCGCGTGGACTCAGGGATTCCCAGGAATGCAATAATCTCTCATCTATTTGGTAATCTTTAATGGCTCGATGAAGCAACTTCAAAGAAATTTCTTCAATAGAAAGTTCTTCCTGGTCAGCCAAACCCTGGAGCAATTGAATCAAGTTACCCTCAATCACGATAGTTCTTGCGTTGGGTAATCGAAAGCCCAGGAGAAGGAATAAATTTCGTAATCTGTTCACCCTCAAATTATACTATAACAAGAACAAATGTGCTATGTCAAGAAGAAATAAGGTACAATTAGCGTGAACCAATTATGAAACCTTCTCTGCTGCGCATTGACTTTCACACTCATACCAATTTTTCCAAAGACTCCCTGACGCGCCCCGAAAGGTTGGTCAAAGCCAGCCTCCGAAAGCAAATTGACCGCCTTGTAGTTGCCGATCACAATACCATTGCCGGGGCGCTGCAAGCGCAAGCGCTAGACCCGGAACGGATCATCCTCGGCGAGGAGATCATGACTACGGGCGGAGAAATTCTCGCTGCCTACGTGACAACTGAAGTGCCACCCTGCCTTTCCCCAACGGAGACGATCGAACGATTGCGCGAGCAGGGGGCATTCATCAGCGTCTCGCATCCCTTCGACACTCTGCGCAAAGGCCATTGGGCGCTGAAAGATTTATTGGAAATCGCTCCGTTGGTGGATGCCATCGAAGTTTTCAATGCACGTTGTATGCGGCCGGGATCCAACCGGAAGGCCGCTCAATACGCTCTGGAACACGATCTTCCCGGCACAGCCGGCTCAGACGCACATGCCGTCTTTGAATTGGGAACGGCTCTTATGCTATTACCGCAATTTGAGGGGCCGGATGAGCTGCGGGCGGTCATCCGGCAGTCCAAAATCCAGGCAAGACTGTCGCCGTGGTGGGTGCATTTTGCCTCGCGTTATGCGAGTTATCACAAAGGATTGGGGCGTCGTTTGGATAATGTCGTCCGTCTGCCTTGACGAATCAAGCACTTCGAGTAGAATCATCCCCGTGGGGCGGTGGCGGAATTGGCAGACGCAGTGGACTTAAAATCCACCGAGGGTAATACCTCTTGTGGGTTCGACCCCCACCCGCCCTATATTTTCATTTCCCCCAATTTTCAGGGAAATTCCCTACAACCTTCTATCTACAATATAACGTGCCAGGTCTTCCAAGGCCTGTTTTTCAATGCCAACCGGCATATCTGCCAACGCGCCCAAGGCCTCGTCCACGTATTTCCCGGCTTCACTTAACGATTGCGATATGGCATCGCTTGTGCGGATGGATTGCACCAGCCGGAGCATACTCTCCCGTTCGACGTTGAATTTCCCATCCATGAGATGGATCACATCCGGGTCACTTGGATGGTTTTGGATGTAATGAAGGGTGGGGAGGGTGATCAAGCCCTGTAACAAGTCGCTGCCGACCGGCTTGCCAACCTCGGACTGCTCACCGGTGAAGTCCAGGATGTCGTCCACGATTTGGAAGGCCATGCCAACCTGATAGCCATAATTTTGCATCCCTTTGACGGTATCTTCGTTCACCGGACTGATCATGGCGGCGGCACGCGAAGACATTTCAAAAAGCGAGGCTGTCTTGGCGTATATGCGTTGCTCGTAGTTCTCGCGGCTGGCAACGCCGCGGCTGGTAAACAGTTGAGTTAATTCACCATTTACAATGATCGCTAATGTCTCGGCAAAAAGGCGCATAAGCGGCAGGCAGTCGGTCTCGGCGGCCAGTTTGGCGGCTCGGGCGAAGACGTAATCGCCGGTCAGGACGGTAGCCGCCGGGGTCCAGCGCGCGTTCAAGGTCGGGTTGCCGCGCCGCAGCAGCGCGCCATCAATCAGGTCGTCATGCACCAGAGTTGCGGTGTGAAGCAATTCAACCGCCGCAGCCAGGGTAATCAGCTTCCCGTGGTCGGCGCCCAGCATGTTGCCCACCAGCAAGCCCAGGGTGGGTCGGATGCGTTTTCCCCCCGCGCCAAGCAGTTGATGCAAAGCGGCGCGCAGTTCCGGATGATGTTCATCCGCCTGGATGCGCATCAATTCTTCGACTTGCCGCATTTCCTCTTGAACAGGTGTAAAAAAAGTAACGGTGCTCAATCCATTTCTCCCCAGGAGAAGAGTTGCGCCGCGTTGGCGCTGGTTGCGGCGGCGACTTTCTCCAGGTTGCGGTATTGCAATTGCGCAATTTTATCAGCAATTTCGCGGACAAATGCAGGCTCGTTGCGCTGGCCGCGATGTGGATGCGGCGCAAGGAAGGGCGCATCCGTTTCGATGAGTAAACGCTCGAGGGGTAAAGCCGCGACGACTTCCTGCCGTTCTCTCGCATTTTTGAATGTGACCGGCCCGGTTACACCGATGTAAAATCCAAGCTGGATCGCCCGCTGTGCCGTTTCGTGTGAGCCACAGAACGAGTGTAACACTCCCGGGCGTTCAGCGAGCGGATTTTTCCCGACCCTCAGCCTGTTCACCCATTCCTCCAGAATTTTTATCAAATCCTCGGCGCAAGAGCCGTGGGGGGCGTCGCCTTTTTCGCGGAAATGGAGCACCACGGGCAGATGGAGTTCGGCAGCCAGGGCAAGTTGTTCTTGCAATACTTTCTGTTGGTGGTCGTGCGGGGCGCGGTCCCAGTAGTAATCCAGTCCAATCTCGCCGATGGCGACGACTTTTGGATTCTTTGCTAATTCGCGCAAATGTGGCAACGTGTCAGCATGAAACTTGTCAACGTCATTCGGGTGGACGCCGACCGCAGCGAAAAGCCTGGAGTGGCTCTCGGCCAGTTTGACGGCGGCCCGGCTGGAAGGGAGCGTGATCCCGGGGATCAGGATACGGGTCAGGCCGGCTTCCCAGGCGCGCGCCAGCACCTCGTCACGGTCAGCGTCGAATTTATCGAAGTCCAGATGGCAATGAGTATCGGTTAACACGTTGGCACGTTTGAACGTTAGCATGTTTGAACGTTTCAACCTGGCAACCTTCAAACGTGAAACGCAGAATATTAATTGATTCCTGCAATGCGTAATCCATCTTGTAAGATTGCCGGAACCTTATCGGCATGAGTTGTCTCGCAGTAGACGCGCATGATCGGCTCGGTGCCGGAGAAGCGGATCAGCATCCAGCCGCCGTCCTCCAGGCGGAAGAGATAACCATCCAGCGTGACCAGCTCATTGACCTTCAGCCCGCCGATGGTCTTTGGGTTGGCAGCCAGGATGCGCGCTTCGCGGTCTTTGCGGTCGCCTTCGAAGGGTGTGTCAATGCGATCGTAATAGTGCGCGCCGACTTTTGCAAAGAGCAGGTCGAGCAGATGGGAGGGTTTCTTGCCGGTCTTGACCATGAAATCGAGCAGGTACAAACCCGCCAGGATGCCATCCCGCTCCGGTACGTTGCCGCGGAAGGCATGGCCGCCGCTCTCCTCGCCGCCGATCAGGGCGTCAGTTTCGAGCATCTTTGGGGCGACATATTTGAAGCCGACGCCGGTTTCGTGGACAGGAACATTATAGAGCGCCCCCAGTTTGTTGAGCATGGTGGTGGTGGAGATGGTCTTGACGATCGGGCCGCGCTGGCCGCGCACTTCGAGCAGGTAGTAAGCCAGCAAGGCGTAAACGCGCAGTTGGTTGATGAACTGTCCGTGCTCGTCGCCCACGCCGAGGCGGTCGGCGTCGCCGTCGGTGACGATCAACACGTCGGCTTTGTTTTCAAGCATGGCTTTGAGACCCACGTCAATGTTCGGCGGGATGGGTTCTGGGCGCTTCATTTCGGGGAAGAGCGGATTGTAGGGCAAGTTTATTAAAGTCCAGATGGCAGTGGCTGTAGATGATTTTGGTCAATCAACTCTTTGTTTTCTTCGTCAAGTTACTTGGTCAAGACGTTGATCCATCCTTGCGCTTTTACCACGATGCGTTTCTCCAAAGTTTCACTGTCTATAAGCATCTGGATCTTTGCTGCCAAGCTTTTTTTCGACCAAGCAGGTTGTTTTGCAAGCTTGTCTTTCACTGCCTTCATAATGGTTGGTGACAAATTGGCATAAGCAAGCGCCTCTGTGATGATCCATTCCGAGGCGGCATTTTGAATATGTCGTATGGTTAATTCTTCCAGGCTGCTAAGCACTGCCTGAGCCATACGTCTAGCAATTGACGGGTCACTGCTTTCTATGTAAATACGATTGATTGGCTCAGTACCGGAGGCGCGAATACGTAAGAAGTGGCGATTATCTCCTCGGTTGTCTCTCAAACGAAGTTCGACCAAATCGTAACGAACACCGCCAGCGAAAATGACCTCAAACCCACCCAGTGTATTTTCTTTTCCAGGTTCATACGAATCCAAGTAAAAGTTAATTAGATTCTCTTTAATCTCAAGGACAGCATCTATGTCCATGCGTCCGGTGTTTGAGTTCGGATTTTGGTCTTGGAAATTTTCACGACCGCCAAATGAGTTCCAACATCCGCTCAATGTTGTTGTATCTTCCCAAATATCTTTGATTGTGGGTAATGGCTTTTCTGGCCTACTTCCGTAGTAGGATAACATATCTAGGATTAGCAAGTTTGCCCAGATGCCATCCTTATCTGTCACGTGACCCTTCGTTGTCAGGCCTGAACTCTCCTCGCCGCCGATTAGAATGGAATAACGCCAGTCATCCGGGAGTCTTGAAAGATTACGGTAGCGGCGGTCGGTTCTGCGTTGTTCCTCGATGTATTTGATGCCAACAGGGACCATAAACGTGTACTGATAGGTTTGATCTTCCCTTTTGCCGACTCGTCGCCGGTAGAAGGGATGGTCAATGTACGCAGGAATGATACCCGCTTCCGGTTTGTATTCCTCATTCCCTGGAATTTTACCGGCTAGGATTTCCAAGAGAGGCGAGCCGGTCTGCGTGGCGATCACACGGCCCCGATAACCACGATCAACGCCAAGATACTTCACCAGGATTGGCAGGATTTGATTGGGGCGGAAATAGACGCCTCCTTGATCAACAATCCCAAAACGGTCTGCGTCCGTGTCCATTCCCAAACCAATCGCCGCGCCAGTATCTTTGACTTTATCCTTGAGAGCGTTGATATAAGGCTCTTCGGGGTTAGCATAGTCCAGTCCGGTCAAGAGAGGATCGCGCTCGGCATGAATGACTGTGTATTGTACGCCGATTTCACCTAGGAGCCGGGTGAGATAGCCACGCCCGGCTCCGTGCATTTCGTCAACGACAACTTTCTTTCCGGTGAAAAATTTCCGAATACGCTCCGGGTTGATCTGAATGCGTTGGTCATTTACGCCGCTGGACAACACCCAATAAGTGTAATGATCAATTGGGTCGAAGCCTTGCAGGCGGCAATTTTTTCTGGCGTCTTCTAATTCCATTTCCGGCACAGAGCGATCCGCGATGTTGATTTCGTTAATCCGCGAAGCAATGAAGTCTGTAACACTGGTGGGAGCGGGCCAACCCTGGCGCGGATTGAATTTGACCCCTTGCCACTCCGGGGGATTGTGACTGGCAGTGAGGTTGATCAGTCCAGCCACTTGATCTTCGCGGTGATGCTCTGTTAGCCAATAAACCAAAGCCGGGGTGGGGGTATCGCGGGCCGCCAAAAACACAGTGAATTGATTAGCAAGGCAGACTTGGGCTGCCCAGCCCGCGACTTTTTCCGCGTTCAGGCGGCTATCGTAGCCGATGATGATTTTCCTCCCACTCAGATTCTCTGCATGGAGATAAGCCGGGACTTCATTGTCGGCAAGATATTCGCAGATAGCCTGGACAACTTGCTTAGCACGTTTCTCGGTGAAATCACGCTGCCAGAGTCCCCGGACACCCGATGTGCCGAAGCGGAGATATTTGAAATTGTAGATTTCCTGTAACAGACCAGGTTTAGTTTTGTCGCCGGTCAGACGAGTGTCCTGAATACGAACTTTGAAAGCAAACAGGCGCTCAATGATGTTGCCGACGTGCGTCACCCGGAATGGCATGTAACGATCCGGGGCTGAATCGTCCATATCGCCCAATAGGGGAAATATCTCGTCGCCGATAAATTCTTGCAGGGATTTAAAGATTGGCTGAGACAAGTACAGCTTGGCAATCTCTGCGGTTTTGCGTCGTAATTTTGCCATCGTGGGGGTCATGTCTTGGTCAATAATTTTTCGCCGGGTGATGTCACTCTCGCTCTCGGGATTGACGACGAAAGCCTCGTGACGGTATTGGCCTGCCTCAGCCAAGATGGTCAAAAGAATGCCGAACAATCGGGCGAAATCTTTGTTCGACCAAAAGGTGTCAATTTTTTGCTCTAAGAGCATGCCTTCGATCACACTGAGGAAATTTTCCGTATCTTGGACTGCGGGATTCCATTCTTCAGGTGATTCAGCCCATGTCACTGCCCGATTTAATTCTATAAATTTGGATCCGATAATATTGGCATCCAGAAATTTTTTATCAATCATCTCATGCCTCCGAAGCTCGGGTGTTCATCGGTGATTTGCGTTAATCGTGCCGCCACGTGTGCAATTGAGGATGTCAATATGCCCGTCAAGGTGGTTCGCAAAGGATTGGGCGTTCTTGCAGACTTCAATTGCGATTTGTGCAAGATCTTCTTCCGTTCTATGCTCGTTTGACTCCAACATCACCCGAAACAACGGTTCGGTACCAGAGTATCTTATATTGACTCGCACGAGATCGGGATATGTATTTTGGAGTTGATTTTCTAATTCTTGCAGGATGTTTTTATCAAGTCTTTGACCATTCCCAACGTAGGCTGATGCAATGATTTGAGGGGTCTTGCCGACGCCGGCCGCGAATTTTGCCAGGGTGTTGTTGTCTGATTCTCGGTAAGCGCGTAAGACAAAGAGAGCAGTACGGAGGCCGTCGCCGGTGATATGATTGTCGTCGATCAAGATGATGTGACCGGCCTGCTCGCCGCCGAGGCCGATCTTCCCTGTTTCATGAGACTTATTCCATAGCTCCATAAGTTTTTCTGAGACGTATTTGTCACCGACGGGGGTTTCGTGAAGATGAAGGCCCAAGTGGTCAATGAAATTTTTTAGTCCGTTGTTACGCATGGTCGTTGTGACAACGGAACGCGCCAGCAGCTGGTCATGCTGGTCTAGGTAACGTGCGAGGAATCCCAGCATGTAATCGCCGTCAATAAGTGTACCTTCCTCGTCAACAAAAATCACTCGATCTGCATCCCCATCGAATGCCAAGCCAAAATTGGCATCTCGCTGTTGGATGGTTTCGCCTAGTTTTTCCGGAGACCTACGGATGTATTCCGAGCCTGAGAAGTAGTTGATATTCGACCCGGTGGGAGATGCATTGATCACAATCACTTGCGCCCCGGCGCGCTGAAATACCTCCGGGGCGATGAATGATGCCGCGCCATGTGAACAGTCAACGACAATAGAAAGCCCATTGAGAAAGTTGTCGGGATGTTCTTTGAGCAAATCCTGGATATAGAGTTCGTGCAGGGTGTTGCCGTCTATCAACCGGCCAAGATGGCTTTCAGTCTTGGGCATGAATTGGTCGTCCAGTAGCAACTTTTCTATCTCTGTTTCAATAGTCTCTGAGAGTTTCCGCCCCAGCCGGTCGAAGAACTTGATACCATTTTGCTGGGCCGGATTATGTGATGCAGAAATGACTGCTCCAGCCTCGGCACTTATTACATGTGGGATCAACCAGGAAATCGCAGAAGTTGGAATGATTCTTACATCAATGATGTTGACGCCGCTGCTCAGCAAACCTGCGCTCAAGGCAGCCTGAAGCATCGCGCCGGAATGCCGGGTATCGCGTCCGATGATGAATGAGGCATTCTTTTGGGTCTTGAGTATTCTTCCTGCCACCTGACCAAGTTTTAAGAAAAAATCAGGTACCAATGGCCATTCTCCCACTGTTCCCCGAATGCCGTCGGTGCCGAATAGTTCTGTCATGTATCCACCCTTACCACGCCGGGGCTATGTTGCTTGCAAGTGTCTGAATCTTCGTCGTAGATATCAATCTCTGCCACGACTGGGTTATGATCGGATGCTCTGAATTGATCATTGATGACGGAGCAATTGTATTCAATCCGTTTCCTCCCGGGAAAGACAAGAATATGGTCTACGGGCTCTGAAAGCTTTAGATGGGTAGGGGTGTTATCCTTCGGCAGCAGTCTAAAGAGTCCCCCTTTGGCTTCGAGAACATCTGCTATACAAGGCTCGCTCGCGGTTGCGTTCAGGTCTCCCATCAGGATAGCTGGTTCGTTCCGTTTGATGATGAACTCATTCATCAAACCCAGTAGTAGCTTGCTTTGCTCCTCACGGATGCCCTGTGCTTCCATGTCTTTGCCTGGAATTTCGTTGGTACCCCCATCACTGGATATTGTTTTTCGCTCACCGACCAAGGTTGTCAGATGAGTCACCAAGACAAAGATGCCTAAAGAAGAAATCTTGATCCGAGAAAGAATGACGTACCTGGGATCGGTATCTCGGTTTCCGCTATAGATTGGGCGATATAACGGGATGTTCTCAGGTTGGCCGGATTTATTGATGTCTCCAAGCCTGACGAATGGCCAAAGCGAGAAGAGAGCATTGCCTTGGGCCCAATCCTTCCAGTCGTTAAAAACACCGTGTATGAATAGAGCTTTTCGAGGGTGAAAGTCCGCACGCATGGAGAGCGTCGGGCCGAAATACCGCTGATGGGTCGAGAGCGCCTCGCTGGCTATTCTCTGGGGTTGGCTCTCGCGGTTGCCGCTCAAATCTTCCCATTCGGCAGTCTCCTGGATCGCCAAAATATCGGGAGCATTTTCTTTGATGACGTGAACAATGTCATCGAACTTTGACCCCAAGTTTTTTCTTCCTCCGCCGATGTTGTAACTCATCAGTTTAATGTGAGTAGGCTTGTCGTTCATATGCATTTGGCCGATAGGCTATTGGGGGGTTCTTTTTTTGAGAGCGTAGATCTTTTTGAGTTGGCCCTTGGTTAATTCGTGATTGTGCTTCCAGAGAGTCTCAACTTGCTCGGAATAGGTTGAGTAATATCGGGATGGGCCTTTGATCTGTAAGGTGGGAGAGGGAGAACCTGTTCTACCTGACAAATATAGGGATACAAGAATCCTGTCATCCGCCTGGATGATTTGGGCAAGCTGATAAAACTGATTATTTAAACGTATCTCTAGGTTTCTTTTTGCATCCTCGCTTAGTCGTTCTATACCTTCACTAATCCTTTCCAGAGTAATTCTTATTTCGTTCTTCATTTGTGATTCTCGCACTTCTTTCACTTTCGATTCCCGTTCGTCGCTTTGCCGGATTGTCAAAACTCCCGACTCTGGGTCATAAACTAAGATTCTAGCTACCTTTCCTCGAGAGATGCCTTCAAAAAAGTTTCTAATGAACGTTTCATCATTAAACCATCTTGAATAAAAAGTATTGCTAACGACAGCTACTGTTTTGGCCTGACACACTCTTTGCTTCCAGACCTCTAAACCATCTATGGCATCATCTTCCCATTCTCTACGAGACGCCCATATCCTTTCTATCCCCAAGTTTTCTTCAACGATATCTGAGACAACTTTCATGGACTGATTAATCGCGCTGAGTCTGGAGTCGATTTCGCCAAAAGAATCCACCATTCTCATTTCCATTGGATCTCCTCCTAATAAATCCCAAAGCAAGCTGACTAGACCGACAGCCATAAAAGTTGCTGCAAAATTGGATATAAGACCTTTCCAAAAGGGTTCTTTCGTTATGAATGCAAAAATAACTAAGGCTATACCTAATACGATGAAGTAGACTAAACGCGTGCGGTAGGATGGCACGCTCCAAAGTTGTTTGATTCTTTGTCGACGGTTCATATCAAGTGGTCTATTTCTGTGCGCTGATTATGTGTTCTATTAGTTGTTTAGCCATATCTGCGTCGGCATTGGCGCCAACTGTCTCAAATATAGCCAAAGCTTTTCGGGCGTTTTCATAAGCTTCTCGGATATGAGATGTGTTTAGATCAATTAATGCTAAGTATCCGAGCGCAATACCACGCGTGTGCTTATCGTTTGCTAATTCAAGCACCCTTAAAAATGCAACACGGGCGCGATTGTACTCTTCTCTGTCATGAAATAGACGTGCCAGCTCAAGGCTTATATGCAATTCGTCATATTCATCTCCCCTTGATTGTGCATCTCTAATTAACTTATTAAGAATTGCTGATGCTTTGTCAGGCTGTCCTTTGTCTTTATAAACCAAGGCCTCGTTAAATATTACTGAGGTTAGAGCGATCTTTCCCTTAGCATCCAATCCGGCTTTCTTTAGGAGCTTCTTCTGTTGATTTATAGCATGAAGGGCATCTGCAAACACCCCTTCTTCATGTGCTGCTTGGGCTATGTCTCCCCATATTAGGGCTTTTCCAATGCTTTTCTCCTGATCCGATATTGATGCGGATTTTTCAATTGCTCCGAAGGCACGCGTTATGTATTCTTCAACAAGAGTCTTTTTGTTCAGGAGCATAAAATAAATCAACTCTCTATATAAGCGATATTCTGCCACGTGTTTATCTAGCGGACCAATCGGCGCTAGCAGCCGGACAGTATCTTCTCGAGTGATAAGAAGAACTTGCTCTGGATAGTATGTTTTTATTCGGTCTAAAGCGGAAAGAAGACAAGGAACAACAATATCTGATGCGTCCCATAGCCGCAAAATGGTAATTACTTTATCCAATGTTAGGTAATCTACAATATCGGGCGTACTGATTTCCTGAAAAAAGACCAGATCGTTGCCTAGCCATGTTGGGTTATTCCAGTAATCGTTGTCTTCTCTGAAATGGAATTGTGAGGCCTTTAGCGGAGATTTGTCTAAGATGGGAATAAGGAAGATATATGCCTTTTCAGGCAAGATGTTCATAATAGGGGATAGGAAATCAGCCAGTTCAGTTATGAAATCGTTATTAGCAGCTAAAGCAATGACGATTTTCTTTTTACTAGATTGGCTAGCATCATTTATTGTTTGAAACAAAGTTATGGGCAGTTCGCTACGGCGGGTCCTAGTTCCGTGTAATTCGGGCCGTTCACGGCTCAATTTCAACTGAAGAGACTCGGATAAAGATGGATTTAATCTTATATGATTTTTTCGTGCAATTTCCAATAATTGCTTCTCAATCTCTAAGAGTATTGCAGAACATCCCCATTCTCGATGAACTCTGATAACTATGTTTATTGAATCGGGCGAAATATCTTCTAGTTCTCGGATAAAGGCATCAGGTTGGATTGTATGCACTTCGCTCAAAATCCCCCAGCCTTTGTCACTTAATTTCCGTCCCAGTTTGTTTCTTAACTCGCTTGGCAAATTTGTTTTAGATTTCATTCTGTAGACCTGTTATGAAAATTTGTAGTATTCTGATTTGATTGAGTTTGATCATATCAAAGGGATTGCTGTTCAGAAAGATGGTTCTTTTGTCATACCAATAATCCGTCGACTGTTTATGGGTGGTAAAATCTTGCTGTGAGAAAAAAGTTTTACCTCGACTACGCCGCCATCACCCCCGTCCACCCGCCCGTTGCCCGCCAGCACTTCCGCGGCCGCGGCGGCGAAGTTCTCAGAGCCGAAACCCATGTCGTGCCCGACGACGACCCACTCGCCCTTTTTGCCCTGCTCCTGCAGGTAGGATGCGAATCCCTGCGCCGCGCGGCGGACGCTGTCGAAGGTGTAATCCTCGGCGATCACGCCGCGCCAGCCGTCGGTGCCAAATTGAATTGTAGTTGACATGAGGACTCCTGAATAAGATAATGACGAGGGTATTATATCAGTAACCGGGAGGCAGTAAACAGTGAACAGTGAGCAGTGAACAGTATGTTGACTTCGTAAAAGCAGAACTCCGAGATTTCCAAAATCTCGGAGTTCTTTATCCAGAATTATGGCCTCAGTTTTTGGCTGAATATTTTGCCGTGTCTTCCCGAATAGTAACACTTGGGGACAGGATTTTGTTGTGTTCTGTGTCAATACGGTCACGCAAAAACATTTTGATCAGCGATTGGTACGGTACATCGCGTTGATTGGCGAGCTGGCGCAATTCATTCAGCATCGATTCGGGTAAGCGCAGAGAGATGGCGCGCGTGGACGGTTTCAGGTTGGGGAAGGCAGCCCGCTTGGCCTTGCTCCAGTCCATGTATTCGCTGGAGTCGTGAGTCGCCCAAAACTCACGCTCCTCGTCTTCGTTTTTAAAATCAGGAATCGGCTTGTTCATAGATAGCGCTTTCTTTTTGGCTCATTTCACGTGCTGAGATGACACGGATTTTGTCATTTCTGGTGGTAAAAGCGATGAATAAATATCGTCCCACGTTTGTCTGACCAAGAACAAAATAGCGGTGTTCGGCTTGCGAGTGTGACGGGTCGGGTTGTAAGAGCAGGGGTAGGTTGAAAAAGGCTTCTTCGCACTCGCTCGTTGTCACTCGGTGCTTGAGCCAGTTCTTTTCCCGGTTGCCTTCGTCCCAGTCGAAACCGACGATGCTGTTCAGGTTAATCACATCTGTATATTATCACAATACACATTACAATTCAAGGTGTCGGTAATACCTCATGCTATAATCACAGCTGCGTCAATCGTAATTCGTCAATCAGGAATCGAAAATGGATAGAATTTACCTCGACTACGCCGCCACTACCCCCGTTGACCCGCGCGTGCTCAATGCCATGCTGCCGTTCTTCAGCGAGATGTTTGGGAACCCATCCTCCGTCCATCGCTATGGACAGCAGGCCGAGGCCGCGGTCGATTTCGCCCGCGAGACCGTCGCCTCGATCCTGAACTGCCGGCCTGACGAAGTCATCTTCACCTCGTGTGGCTCCGAATCCGACAATCTTGCCCTGCGCGGCGCAGCTCTGGCGGCCCGCGAGAAGACGGGCGCCAACTGGATGCTGACAGCCAGGACAGAACACCACGCGGTCAGCCGGACAGTGGAGCAGCTCGTCGAGCATTATGGCTTCGCGGTCGAGTGGCTGGAAGTGGACGAGTACGGCAGGGTGCATCCCGAAACGGTCGAAAAAGCCATCTGCCATGCGACCGCGCTGGTCTCGGTCATGTATGCCAACAACGAAATTGGCTCGCTCAATCCGATAAAGGAGATTGCCGAAATCTGTCATCGTCACGGCGTATTGTTCCACACGGATGCTGTCCAGGCTGCCGCGTATCTGCCGGTGGATGTTCAGTCCCTCGGCGCAGATTTGCTCTCGCTCGGCGCGCACAAGTTCTACGGGCCAAAGGGCGCCGGCGCACTCTACGTCCGCAAGGGGACGCCACTCGTCCCCACACAAACTGGCGGCGGGCAGGAATTTGGTCTACGCGCGGGGACCCACAGTGTCCCCTATATCGTCGGCTTTGCCGAGGCGCTGCGCCTGACCGCCGCGGAACGTGAGCAGCGCATTGCCTACGTCAAACCGCTGCGCGAGCGCATCCTCGGCGCGGTACTCGAGGAGATCCCCGATTCCCGGATCACGGGTCATCCCGAATCCCGGCTCCCCAATCACGCCTCTTTTGCCTTCAAAGACGTGGATGGCAACCTGCTTCTGACCCTGCTGGATGCAGCCGGTTTTGCCTGCTCATCCGGTTCAGCCTGTAAGACGGGCAATCCTGAGCCTTCGGATGTACTGACCAACCTCGGGCTGCCGCGTGATTGGGCGCTCGGCTCGCTGCGGGTGACGCTTGGCATTGGCACCACGCCTGCGCATGTAGATGCTTTTCTGAAAACTTTGCCGTCTCTTGTTCAGCAAGCGAGAGGATTGAACCGGAGACACTTGCACCTGCTGCAAGTGCAGGTGTAAACGGAGATGAACGTTTTTGAATTTGATAGTCGTATCGTTCATCCAAAACCATCCCATTTATCTCTGTTCATCTCCGGTGAATTCGTATGACCAAAATCGTCGTCGCTATGTCCGGTGGTGTAGATAGTTCCGTGGCTGCAGCCTTGCTCAAAAAGCAGGGCTATGAGGTGATTGGCATGATGCTGCGCCTGTGGTCGGAGCCGGGAAAAGAAGACTCAAACCGCTGCTGCACGCCGGATGCCATGGCGCAAGCGCGGCGCGTGGCGGCGATCCTGGATATCCCTTTCTATGTGCTGGATGCGAAGGAAATCTTTCGTTCCACTGTGGTGCAATATTTTCTGGATGGTTACGCACAGGGCGTTACACCGAATCCGTGTTTGATATGTAATCGTGTAATTCGTTGGGAATTTATGCTCGACCACGCCCTCGCCCTCGGTGCGGATTTCATGGCAACGGGGCATTATGTGCGAAAGATGAAAGATGAAAGCGGAAAGATGAAACTGCTAAGGGCGGCGGATGCTTCTAAGGATCAATCCTACGTGCTGCATGGGCTGACGCAGGAGAAATTGGCGAAGTCGCTTTTCCCGATAGGCGACTATCCCAAATCCGAGATTCGCAGACTGGCTGAATCTTTTGGCCTGCCTACCGCCACTCGCGCCGATAGTCAGGATTTGTGTTTCCTCGCCGGGGATGACTATCGCGATTTCATCCGCCGCAACGCGCCGGCTGCCGGCGGACATCCCGGCGCAATCATTACGCGTGAGGGCAAGACACTCGGCGAGCACCTGGGATTGGCTTATTACACCATCGGCCAGCGCAAGGGACTGGGCGCCGGTCTTGCACAACCGATCTATGTTTTGGCGAAGGATGCGGCCGCGAATAGCCTCATTGTCGGGAGACGCGACGAACTCGGTTCGCATGAAATGATTGTAAAAGATATCAATTGGATTTCGGGCGAAGCTCCAAAAGGATCGTTTCGGACTGAAGTCAAAATCCGCTATACGGCAAAAGAAGCCTGGGCGGAGATTGCATCCATCGCCGGCGAGAGGCAGGCTGAGGCTGGCCCTGCCTGCGCCAGTGCCGCAGGCACAGGTGAACGTAGTCGAAGGGTGCGCTTCGATGCGCCGCAGCGCGATATTACCCCCGGCCAGGCTGCGGTGTTCTACGCTGGGGAGGTCCTGCTCGGCGGCGGGATAATCGTTTAGCAATTGCGTATAGCCACTGTCGGTTATCCATCCAAGTTATGAACCACACAGAGTGAACGATGACCATTCCAGCTCTCTTCTTCGGCTTATTATTGTCCAGCCTGTACGGCGCGGCATTCCACTTCTAGAAGGGTGGCAGCCTGAAAAAGTTGCTCCTTTTGATCATTCTTGCCTGGGTGGGTTTTTGGGGCGGACATTTATTGGGTGACAGGCTTGGATGGACATTCTTTGCCATCGGCCCGATCAACGCCGGGATGGCCACGCTGGGGAGCGCGGTTGTCCTTTTTGTAGGGGATTGGCTGAGCCAGGTAGAGGTTCAGCGAAAAAAATAAAATTCTTCCCGAAGCACATTTTAGTGTGCACGCAAGCCATGTCAGTGGGACAAGTCTATAGACTTGTCCCACGCGCTCCAGATGACAACCTTTGCGTGCACACACATTTTATCTGCTGGAGGGGAGATTTGTCATAATATGGTAAGATACACAGACGCGGGAGAAGTTGCAAGCCCGCAAATAAATCCCAGTTCGTGAAAAGGAAATTACCTATGCTTCACCGAATCGAATCCTTCCTCTCCGCCCGTCTGCATCTTGTCCCGCAGATTGTTGGCGAGCGCATCTACTTTGTCAGCAATCTTTCCGGCAAACTGAGCCTGTATGCCATGTACTACGGCGGGTCGGTGCCGGAGCCGCTCCTGCCGCCGGACATTGCCCTGCAAAATCCACACCTCATTGGCGGACACTCATTCTACGTTTTCCCGGCTTTGGACAAAATCGTGGTCATGATTGACCGCGATGGTGACGAAAACTACCAGCCGATGCTCATCCCTCTGGAGGGTGGATTCCCAGAACCGGCCTTCAGTAACTTCTTTGCCAACCACCGCGTCCACATGGCACACTGTGACATCGAGAAGAATATCGTCTATTTCAACGCTGAGCGTCGCGACAAGCCAATCCAGGAAGCATACCGCGGCGACCTGCGGACGAATGAACTGGAGAAACTGGCCGAATCCGAGTGGGGCGCGTGGTCGGCTGCTTACAATGAAGACCACACGAAAGTCTTCATCAGCGATGGATACACCCTCGGCGACAACGTGCTCTATCTGCTGGAAGGCGGCAGGAAAAGCGTGCTATACGGCAAGCCGATCGAGCAGCGCAGGGAAGGGGAGACGGTACCCCTCAACGGGTTGGGTTCCTCCGAGTTCACGCCAGGCGGGTCACAGGCGCTGACGACGAATGCTGTCTTCGACGACAAGTACAGCCTGGGCGTGATTGACCTCTCCAAACCGAATGAGATGCTGCCGGTCAAACTGGAAGGCGTCGTCCACACCGGCATGGGCGAGATGACCGGCCTCTCGCACTTGAAAGGTACGCACTATGCCCTCGGCTTCAACATTGACGGCTGTGACTGGCTTTACGAGGGCTACTACAACGAAGCCAAACGCGTCATGACGCTGAAACATGTCATCTGCGGCGATGGCGACCTTTCGGGCGGCGTCCTCGAACACGCCCACTACGACAAGAAAGGCGACCGCTTCGTGCTCTCGTTCTCCACCGCCGTCTTGCCCAGCCAGATTTACACGGTGGAGGGCAAAGAGCGCGGCACCATCGTCATGCACACCGAGGAGAAAATCCTGGGCATCCCGGAGGCGCAGCTCTCGAAGGGCGAGGAGGCCTCGTTCGTCTCGCACGACGGGCTGCGCGTTTCGGCTCGTCTCTACCTGCCGGCCGAATCGCTGCGCAGCACCTACTCGGTCGGCTTCAGCGGTCCGCGTCCGCTCGTCTATTACATCCACGGCGGGCCGCAGTCGCAGGAGCGCCCGGATTTCGCCTGGTTCTCGATGCCGCTCATCCAGTTCCTGACCCTGCGCGGCTTCGCCGTTTTCGTGCCCAATGTGCGCGGCTCCACCGGCTACGGCCTGGCCTACACCAAGCACGTGGATCGCGACTGGGGCGGGCAGGACCGCCTCGATCATGTCCACGCGATGACGAAGGTTTTGCCGAAGGACAAACGCCTGGACGTGAAGCGCGCCGCGGTCGTCGGGCGTTCGTACGGCGGCTACATGACCCTGATGCAGGCGGGGCGTCACCCGCACCTGTGGTCGGCAGCCTGCGACATGTTCGGCCCCTACGACCTGATCACCTTCTCCGAGCGCATCCCGGAGACCTGGAAGCCGTACTTCAAGATTGCCCTCGGCGATCCCGGAACTCCTGAAGGCCGCGCCTTCCTGACTGAGCGCTCGCCCAAAACCTACCTCGACAACCTGGCCTGCCCGATGCTAGTTCTCCAGGGTCGCAATGACCCGCGCGTCGTGGCGAAAGAATCTGAAGATCTGGTCGCCGATTTGAAGAAGAAAGGCAAGGATATCGAAATTCTGATCTTCGAGGACGAGGGTCACGATGTGTTGAAATATGCCAACCGCGTGACGTGCTATAACGCCATCACCGATTTCTTTGCCAAGTATCTGAAACCTTGAATCGTTGGCAAGTTGCACGTTGACAAGTTGCACGATCGAACCTGTCAACGTGCAAACGTGCAAACGTGCAAACGTGGAAACGTTTTTATGCCCTGGAATTTGACCTCCACTCATGCGCAATCCGGCGACCTGGCCCTCCTGGTCGGCCTGCGGCACAAGCATTTCATCTTCCCGCTCATCCCCGGCGGGACGTTCCATACCCACCGCGGTATCTTGAATCACGATGAACTGATCGGCAAGCCGTGGGGCAGCCAGGTATTCAGTCACCAGGGCGCGCCGTTTTTTATGCTGCAACCCTCTCTGGCTGATCTTCTCGTTGACCTGAAGCGCAGCACACAGATCATGTATCCGAAGGATATCGGCTTCATACTTACGAGCATGTCCATCGGCCCCGGGCAGAGGGTGATGGAGGCCGGCACCGGTTCCGGCTCGATGACGATTGCGCTGGCCTACGCCGTCGGCCCGCAGGGACGCGTTGTCTCGTATGAGCGCCGCGAAGATTTTCAGAAACTGGCCCAAAAGAACCTGGCGCGCCTCGGCCTGGAGGAACGCGTCACATTAAAATTGGGTGACATCGCCGCGGGCTTCGCTGAGACAAATGCAGACGCCTTCTTCCTAGACCTGCCCAATCCATGGGATTACATTGCGCAAGTCCGAGCTGCGCTCAAACCGGGCGGCTTCTTCTGCAATCTAGTACCGACCTTCAACCAGGTGGAGACCCTGCTCTACGCCCTGCGTCGCGAGCATTTTGCCTTTATCGAAGTATGCGAGATCCTGCTGCGCTACTACAAAACGGAGCCGAGCCGCCTGCGTCCCACCGACCGCATGGTGGCGCATACCGGATTTTTGATCTTCGCCCGCAAGATCGAGCCGGGCGAGGATGAGCGCGTCAAGGAATTGTTGGAGGAACATAGTCTTGTGGAAGATTCTGAATCGAATCGCTGAACAATTCTTGGCAGGCCGACCTCGTGTAGGAAATTTGTCTTGTCAGCAGTCTTGCTAATGATTTGCGTTTTGCGGTACGATTAGTAAAAGTGATTGATTGGAAGGAGCATTCCAATGGCTGAAACACCTTACCAGGTTCAAATTCCGGCTGCGCTGCGAAAATTTGGCTTTGATCAGCGCGAAGTGCAACGCCGTGTGTCCGAATGGTTAGTGCTTTCGCTGTACACCGAAGGACGGATTTCCTCCGGCAAGGCAGCGCGCCTGTTGGATATTTCCCGCATTGATTTTCTGGCTCTGCTCCGTGCGCGCGGAATCGCCTATGTCAATTACACCCCCGATGAACTGGAAGAAGAATTTGCGGCAGTCAAAGCATTGGATATCAAGGCGGCGCGATGATTGTGGTTTCCAATACCACGCCTCTGATTGGCCTGGCTTCCATCCAGCGTTTTGACCTGCTTCGGCGGCTTTTTGGTGAAATCCATATTTCGAAAGCTGTCTACGATGAGGCTGTCACCTCTGGACGCGAGGCAGGAGGCGCAAAACGCGAAGTCGCTGAAGCCGGGTGGATAAAGACTGTGGAAATCTATGACCGCTTGGCAGTGGAAGTTTTATTAGACGAAATGGATTTGGGTGAGGCCGAAACGATCGTGCTGGCTCGCGAAATAAGGGCCTATTGGGTTTTGATGGATGAGAAAAAGGGGCGGCGAAAACTTGCACAACTCGGATTAAATAAAATCGGGACGATAGGAATCTTGTTGAAAGCCCAACAGTTGGGCCTTTTGTCGTTGATCCGTCCTGAATTGGAAAAGTTGCAGACACAAGGTTTTAGCATCAGCCAGGCAGTCATTGATGCTGTTCTGAAACAGGCTGGGGAGAAGTAATTTGTTCTGTACTAGCGCTACTGAGCGAAGGAACTTGTTAACTGAAAACTACATTGCCCGGCGACTGAAAGAGGCGTACCAGCCCGGTCTGGTTGCCTCCACGGATGGCTATGCCGCGCTGGCAACTTCGCAATCCGGCCAACAATTGACTTGCGCCGCAGTCTTGATGCCGCTCGCCTGGAAGGAAGATGAGTGGCATCTGCTCTTCACCCGCCGTACGAAGAGGGTGGAGAATCACAAAGGCCAGGTTTCCTTCCCCGGCGGCGCGTGCGAGGCGGGTGAGACTGCCGAACAAACCGCCCTGCGTGAGTCCATGGAAGAAATCGGGCTGCAACAGGCCGACGTCCGCGTTTTGGGGCGGCTGAATGACGTGGTGACAATTACGCATTACCGAGTCGCGCCGCTGGTAGGGGTCATCCCCTGGCCGTATAGATTCCGGCTTTCGCCCGTCGAGGTCGGGTGCGTTTTTTTGATTCCCCTCATCTGGTTAACGCAGCGCGAAAATTGGGAAGAGCATCTCGTCACATTGGATGGCACGGTGTATCCTTTCCCAGTGGTCATTTATCACAAATATGACGGTGAGGTAGTATGGGGAGCCACAGCACGAATGGTGCAAAACCTGATAAAAGTTGTTTTCGAGTAGAATCCGCGATAATTGCTAAAGGAGACATTAATGTCTGTCCGTACACAAAATGCCTGGGCGTTTCTCTGCTGGTTTCTTGTGTTGGCTGGTCTGGGAGCACATATTGTAGTTTATATACCAAAGATAACGAATTACCCTTTCCCTATCTCATGGTCTGAATCTGGGCGGATTTTCAATGCCTATCAGATTTATGCGCCCTTATTGTCAGGTAAGAATCTGTCCTGGCCCTGGTTGGACCCTGGCCGATCCATTTTGGATGGAATAGTTTTACTTCTGCCAGGAACGCAGATATGGATGTACCGATTCTGGATCTCCCTTTTGATGCTCGCGGGTAACTTCACTGCATCAGTGCTGGTGGTTGGAAAAGTAGTCTCTTTCGCGTCCTTGCGAAAAGAAAAATTGACCAAAGGGCTGATTTGGCTGCTGACATTCTGGGGAACGCTATTTTTATTGCAGGGGCCGATTTATTATCATGTACTACTCGGAATTTTGCCTGTCTTATGGTTTTATAATCCAAAAAAGCCCATTTCTACGCTGATCGTCATTTTCATCAGTTCGTTGTGGGAGGGACTCGGGCGGGTCAATTGGTTCTTAATGCCTGCAATTCTGGCAATAACGCTCTATTTACTCACGGAACCATTTGCGGGAAAGAAACTTTGGCAGTATATTCGCTGGCCATTCCTTTGGCTGGTTTCAGGAGGCATTGCAAGCGGATTGGTTTATGGTTTATTCATCAAACTGACCGGACATGTTATCCAATTTATTGACCCAAACATGCACTATCCCTTTTTCAAATATAAACTCTGGCCGAACAATGGGTCTGCTATTGGCTTGGTTCTTGGCATCACCTATATCTGTTTGCCGGTAGCGGCTATCGTTGTCTACTTCGTTTGGAAATATAGAAAGCAATTACACTGGTTTAGGCTTTTAGCGATCGCGGGGATTCTGGCTGTCTTGTTTGCGGGCAGCACTTTAATAAGCCTACGCGCCGGAGGCGGGTATGACTTTCACAATTATGATACTTTTCTCCTGCTGATCTTCCTGTGCAGTTGCTTTCTTGGCCTCGGTTCGGTTCGTCTTGATAGCCCACAAAATCATGAACGATGTATGCTTGCAGATTTTCGCGTGTTGGCATTTATTGTCTTGATCCCGGTTTTGTTTGCTTACAGTTGGTTGACACCTGCGCCATCCTACCCTATTCAGCTCGCACAAGAAAGTTTGGGCGAAATCAACTTGGTTATAAAAGACGCCAGGCAGGATGACCGCCCCATACTTTTTATTGATAATCGTCAATTACTGATTTATCGGATGATCCAGGATGTAGATATTTTTGTGCCTTATGAGAAAACCGAATTGATGGAAATGGCAATGGCTAGAAATACAATATTTCGAGATCAATTTTGGGCAGATATTGAAGATAAGCGCTTCTCTCTAATCATAAGTGAAACTCTAAAGCATTGGCACCAAAATCGCTACGCTGCCCCATACTGGTATGAAAACAACATCTGGATTGATTATATTTCTTCGACTATTCTCAACTTCTATACCCCTGTTTACACCAATTCTGATCTTGATGTTTCAATCTACGCGCCGAAATAGGTTAGGCTTTATCGGCAATAAGCTTCTTGCATCGAATTGCTCGAATTGAGCGAATTATTTTTCGCCTGCACTGGCATCAGGCCAGGGAGATATTCGATGCCGAAGGCCTACTTGGCAAAAGCAAGCATCTGGCCTATTCCGATAAAGTCTATTGTTATCAATTGCGAATCGAGTCAGGAAAAAAGAAAAAACGAGGTGCATGGATTAATGCACCTCGTTTTTGTAACTCTGGAAGAAACTATTTTCCCCTACTCAGGCACTTCCTCTTCCTTCTTGCCCTTCTCGATCACCTCTGGCTCGGCCATTTCCTCGCCTGGGATGGCGCCAGCAGCCACCTCTTCCACTTCCTCTGCTCTGGAGGCAGTCACCACGACGACCATCTCTTCCGGATCACTCAGCACCTTTACGTTTTCCGAAAGGATGATATCGCGAACATGAATGCCATCCCCTACATTCGCCAGCCTGGAGATATCCACCACGATACGTTCGGGCAAGTGTTGGGGGAAGCACTCGACCTCGAGTTCGTCGAGGCTGGTGACGAGTACCGCGTTGAAATCCTTGACCGCCGGAGAGATGCCGGTCACTTCGATCCCGACGTGTGTGCGCAGCTTCTCAGTCAGCGAGACGACCTGGAAATCCACATGCACCTGGTTGCGCTTGATCGGATTGCGCTGGCTTTCGCGCACCAGCGACGGGTATTCCTGGCCTTCCAGGTCAATCGTCACCAGGCTGGAGGATGTCAGGTGGGATAAAATGCGGGATGCCTCGCGCTCATCCATTGAAATAGGAGTAGGCTCAATATGACGCCCATAGAGTACTCCCGGAAGTAGACCGGCGCGGCGCAAGGCACGTACCTGCTTGCCGATCACTGTTCGGGGTGTAGCTTTGATAATTACATTTTCCATTTTTATCTTCCTCGAGCGCCTCTCACCCCAAGTCGAGGGGTTACCTTCGCTCTGATGTTGAATTTACCCGGCGACTGCCAGGGTATTTACGACTTGCGTCTGAATAGGATCTGGCCCAGCAATACGGCGATGCCTGCCACCAGGCTGGCGAGTAACACTTGACGTGTATCCATCACCGTCTCTACCGGACCCTCAACCTGCCGCGCCAAAAGGATGGTGGTGCGCACCTGCTCGGTTTTCACCTGGTTGGCGACCAAAAGGCCGCCGCGGGAACCTGCGCCCAGCGTCGCGCTTTGCGCCAGGATGAGGCCGGCGCGACCGTCCAGGTCAACCTGGGTTGCGCGAACAACAGCGGCGGCGCTCCCCTGCATGGCAAACGATTCGGCCCGCGCGGATGCGATGGATGTCGTCTGCGCAGAGATGTTCTGCGCTGAAATTTGCAGCGCGGCGCTCTGCTGCAGGTCAACTTCCCCGCCGTCAACGCGACCGACGAGGCTCTGGTGAACGCGGACCAGTTCAGCGTCAACCTGCTGGGTCTGAGCATGGGTCAAGTTGATGACTTGCGGCAGCGAGGCTTCTTCTAAAGTCTGGGACTTGCGAGCCATAAGTTTCTCCAGTTCATCGCCTCTGGCTTGGCAAAAAAATGCGCCTCCGCAGGGGAGACGTTTTTCACAACGCCATATCATTTTAGCCATCTTAGCGGGTTTCGTCAAGGTTGGCCACCCACACTGTCAACAAAACTTGAAAAGTGAACCATTTAAACCTGAAAAGTGAACCATTTCCAGTTGAAAAGTGAACCGTTGTCTATCGCCTGATTCGGCCGTCTGTTCGTCTAGAATCAGCCTCCAAAACTACCAAAGCCAAATGGAGGCTACTATGAACCAGTTACACAAACGTTTCACGGACGAGCAGATCAAAGTGCTACTGCGAGGTTATTGCCAAGGCTTGATCAACAGAGCAGATATCCAAGCGGTGCTTGGCATTGGCAAGACACGCTTTTTTGCCCTGCTCAAGGTCTATCAACAAGACCCCAATGCTCTCTCACTTGTCTATCAACGAACCACTCCTGCTAGATTGTCTGCTGAGGTGGAAGCTGAGATCGAGAAGGATTTGTTTCGCGAGAAAGCGCTTGTTGAAGACACACGCTTACCGATCTCTGGCTATAACTACTCTGCCCTGCGAGACCGCCTGC
>JASEHI010000039.1 GCA_030018695.1 Anaerolineales bacterium | reverse complement strand
TGAACATGCACACAAGCTAGAATAGCGGCCACTTCCTGCACGCTGAGCACTACTGGCAGTTTCTTCTCCTTTGCTGGCCGGGCAAATTCGAGAAAGTGCCATTGTCGTTCCAGGGTATGCTCATAGAAGAACTTGATACCGCACAACGCAATCGTACATGTATTGCGTGCGACATGTTTGACATTCATCAGGTAGAGAAAATACTGGCGCAATTCCTCCTCATCAATTTGATCGGGAGACTTATGATAGTGCTTCGCCAACTGGCTTACTGCCTGGGCATAAGTCTCCTGGGTTCGGGCAGACAGGCCGCGCAGTTGCATATCCTCGATCATCTTTTGTCTTAAAGCAGTCATGGCTATACCTCCTGTATGGAAATAGGATCCGATACAGGAAATATAACCTGATTGAAAGCAATCTATGCAGCTTTACAAGACCTTTATGGGGAAAACTCCCCCCCTGCGCGAAGCGCTTAGTTCAACTTGCAGTTAGCCCGCCGCGCTTGAATTGCCACGGCATGACCGCTAACGCCGAAGCCCCACGACGGGCGCCGTCCCTTCCGCCGCCTGTCGTGGGGCGTGTGTTAGCCGTTCGTGCATATTCGATTCATGCCCGTACGTTCAGTGTTGACTCAACCCTTTGTCAGACGGCTGCCGCTCTCATTAGAGCAGGTTCAGCCACTGGCTTTCCTACTTCATACAGGAATTCTGGAGACATATCAGCCCCATTGTCCCAGACAATCGTATCCAAATCTGGGTTTACACGCACAGTCTTGAAGTAGTTGATATCATGCAACGGCTCGAAGATTTCCCCATCCAAATGGGGCTGCAAGTCAATCAGCCGCACGGTCCCGTCTTCAAAGGACAACAACAACTTGTATTCGGATACGTAGGTCGCATTTTTCACGAAATGCATGTCGTTTCTCCTACTCCAAAGGCGGTATGTCTTGCAATGGTTTCTTCGCCTTCGCGAGTTCCCAGTTATCCAGTAACTCAGCGCGATGCTCAAAAGCCCATTCCAAGACAAGCCCGATGACTCGCTTGGGCAATAGTCCTTCGATGAGTTTCAAGTCAGCGATGGAGAAAACTCCTGTCTGACCTGCATATTTGGCATGGAAGTGTGGCACACCATGCTTTTTGTAATACATGCCGATAACAATACCGAAGAATCTGCTAATCTCTGGCACTGCAATATCCTCTATCAGTTGATATCCTCGCGCACACTTTCACTGGCGTAATTGTACCGCATTGTTCAACTCGCGGTCAAGTCGCGACGTTCGGGACGCGACGGCATGACCGCTAACTCATATTTCACGACAACTCTATTGCTGTGTAGCCCCCCGAGTTGGGTGTGATTCCCGCAACTATTGTGTCGTGTTTGCACGTTTCCTTTCTGCTAATGCTATGACGACTGGCGGCATAGCCCCGAGTGGATGGCCGGGCGCTGCGGAAAGGCGCGTTATCCGAACCTCGCGGTATCCAGCAGATCGTTGAGGGGGCAGGTTGCCAGACCAATGACATGATCGGCTGCTCCGTAGTAAACATGGACGACGCCGTTCACCACCGGATTGGCGCAGGAGAAGACGACATTAGGCACGTCGCCGCGCAGTTCCCACAACTCTTGCGGCTCGAAGATAAAGTCCTTCGGGCGGTGGATGACGCGCCCCGGATCGTCGAGGTCGAGCAGGAAGACGCCCAGCGCCTTCGCCCCGCGCTCGATCCAGAAGCGGTCGCGTTCTTCGGGCGTCGGCTCGCGGGTATCCACCCACTCCGGCAGGACGCGCCCGGTCAGATCGTAGATGCGCTGGAATTTGACCCGCCCGGCGACCATTAGATCACCGAAAGCATACAGGTATTCCAATGCCACTTTGGCCGGACGCCAGTTCCACCACACGCCGGCGGGGTGATCGCCGCGCTCGAAGTCGCTTACTTTGAGCGCGCCCTCACGCCGGATTCGTTCCAGCACGAGGGGCAGCATTTCAGTATGATGGGTTTCGTTCAGCCAGCGCGCGTACCAGTTGGAGGAATGCTCGCGCAGGTTGCGCTGGTGCGGCATCTGGTAGCAGTATTCCGCCAGTGGGATGTAGCAGGCGGCGTGCTGCCAGCCCTCGAAGAGACGCCGGTCGGTGCCGGACTGCAGGGCGTCGAAGTCGGTCGGAGCGTAGTTTCCGAGGCGGCTCCACAGGGTCAGGTAATGGCTGCGGGCGACGACGCTGATGGTGTCTATCTGCACGCAGCCGATCTGGTTGACGGTCTCGTAGAGGACGTCGCGCGTCGGTTTAGACTCGGCCCCGTTGGCGGCGTGCAGGCCCTGGGTGCGCAAGGCAACGGCGCGTAGGGCGGCGGTGGAGTAAACAGTCATCAGTGATCAGTTATCAGTATTCAGTGAGCAGTGATCAGTGACCGATCAGGGAGGCGCGGAAGGGATGCAGTTCGGCCATCATCACGTTGGCTTTGACCGACGGGTCGTTGAACATGAAGGTTTTGGCAGCCTCTTCGTTTTCGGCGCGGAAGACGACCAACCCAAAGGTCTCGTCGAGGCATGGCCCGGCCAGCAGGACAACGCCATTCCCGGCGGCCTGTTTGAGATATTGGAAATGCTTCGCTACGGCGGCTTCTTCTTCCGGCGTGGGATTGGTAAAGAAGCCGTCGCGGTAGGGGTGGATGAGGTAGAGGTATTCGGGCATGTTAATCCGAGAACGCCCCCGACCAGGTTTCGAAGCGGCGGCCGTCGCGTTCGTCGTCCTTGAAGAACGAGAGGTAGGTAAGCACCTGGTAGGGGATGAACTTCTGTTCTTCGGGTTTGAAGACAGCCAGGTCGTAGTAAGAGTGCCAGGTGCCGGAGTTCAAGTACATCTGGTTGGTTGGGTGGGGCGTGGTCGGGATGGAATCGAGCGGGACGATCTCGTGGTGGTGGGTGTGACCGTAGACGATGAACTTGGCGCTGCGATTGAGGAAGGCATGTTCTCTCAGGGCATGTTTGGCAAAGGTGAGCTCTTCCGACCAGAATTGCTTGCGCATCCAGACCACCACGTCATCAATGTTCTTGAACGAGAAGCGGTCGGTAAGCTTGACGATCAACTCAAGCCCGTCCACGAGGTCAAACTTGAACTTTCGATCGGCTTCGCGGACGAAAGGCAAGGCCAGGAACTCGTTGCCCATTTCATCCCAGACCTCTTTTATTTTCTTCTGATCGGCCGGGCTGATATTGTTCTGCCGCAACTGGCTGCTAATCCATAAAGGTGTGGCCAGCGCCGGGCGGACGTTTACCAGCTCACTCAAGCTATCCAGGATGCCTTTGGGCAGCTCCTGTCCCAGGCGTTGCTGCGCCTCGACCGGGAAGCGGTTGAGCACCTCGACGGCGAAAGCATCCCCCAGCGTGGCGGCATCCCGGCCTTTGTCTTTGGAATAGTTGAACGAGTCGTACAGGTCGCCGTGTTGAGCATAGATCTTGTACTCCGCGAATAACCGCCGGAGGGTTTCAGACTCTTTGACTTCATGAGGGAAAGGTGAGCTTGGATTCGCCAGACCCATTGCCTGGATGATTTCCTGGCGGATCTGATCGAAAGCCGGGCCGGGGAGATGGTAATACCAGTCGTGATTGCCAGCCATGTAATGGATGCGCACGGGTACCGCGACCTGCTCTTGGGTGTCAAAGGAGGCCCGGCCGCGGCGATCAGCGGGCGGCAAGAGGATGGCGTTCCCACCCGCGAGATGACGCAGGATTCCTGTGGCCTCTGCATTGTAATTCAGGATGGCTTGGTTGATCGCGTTGAGCTTTTTTGCATACTCCGGGAGACGAAAGTCGGTCCAGGGGCGCACGTAACCGGTAGCGCCTGGGTGTGTATCCAACCAGAGCGTCGAGTGTTGCGGGTCGAGGATATCGCCCAGCAATAGGATGTCAATGCCATTCAGGGGGCGATAGGTCTTGTCTGCGCGCCAGGAGGCGTTGAAAGCCAGTTCATTCAACCGGGCGGCAAAGAGCTGGAAAGCGCTGGCGGAGATGGGCTTGCCGCAGGTGCCATCCACCAGGTGAAGGTCGCTGATTACAATGAGCATAGGTGCCCTCCCGCGAAAGCCGATATTCGCTTTCTGTATTATAGCCTGAACCTGGCTACGAAACGCAGGATAAGGAGTATTGCCCCCGCTGCCAGCAGAAGCCAGAGGATAATAATCACCGCCGCCGCGGCCCACCCCACGCTGCGCCCCGCACCCTCAGCCTGCCGCGCTTTTTCCTGGGCTTCCTCCATCACCTCGGGCGGAATCATCTTCAACGCCAGCGCGACTCCTACCGGAATGAGGATGAGATCATCAAGGTAGCCGAGGATGGGAATGAAATCTGGGATCAGGTCAATCGGGCTGAAGGCATAGGCCACGACGATCGCCGCCCAGGCTCCGGCGTACCAGGGCGTGCGCGGGTCGCGGTAGGCCAGGTAGAGGGCATAGGTTTGGATTTTCAGTTTTTGAGCGGCTTGCTTCCAGCGGGTGAGTATACGATGCAATTGAGTATGATCCAAATGTCAGGGAAAGAGGCCAGAGTTTAGATGATCGGGATCATTCTCCCCCGCCCTCGTCATCCGCCGCGGACGGCTGATCCACTCGCACCACCTCCCCGTGGACATTGATCACCACCCGGAAACCCACCATGCCCATATAAGCGCGCCCTTCTTCAGGGATGCCTGTTTTCAAGACATTTTCGAATTGCTGTTCGATGTTTTTGAGTTGCGTCTCGATCAGCGCCTTGGAGAAGATGTCATCCGTGCCGAGCATCTTGGCGGTCTGCTCGCTGAGCAGGTCTTCATGTCCGCTGATCTGCTGGCGCATCATCTCCAGCACCTGACGATCCACCCCCTCGGAGAGGATGTGGCGGCGGAATCCGGCGTCGTTTACCACGTAGCAGGGATCTTCTCCCACGTAGGCCGTCTCAACTGGACGATCAATCTCATCTACGATCAAACCGGCGAAGAGAGGTTGGCGTGGCATGGCTTAACTTCTCTGCTTGCCTTCGATGATCGCCAGCAGGGTGCCGGCGGCAATACCCAGGCGACGGTCCAATTTTTTACCAGAATCCATGCTGAAATCCAGGAGCATCTGGTAGCCGAAGAGGGCAAATTTCTGGCGCAGGTCGGCCACGCGTTGGTCGCCGATGGTGATGTCATAGTTCTGGGGCAGCAGCGAGCCGAGCAGGAAACGGCGCAGCAGCGCTTGTCCGACGCTATCCTCGAATAACATTCCGATGGGCTGGTCAGCGGCGTCCAGCACTTCCCACTCGTCGCGGAACATTGATTTCAGTCCCTTGCGGCGGAACATCTTTTGCTCGACATAAAGCACCAGTTCGTTGTGCGGGTTGTAGAAGCGCAGCTTGCCGGTCAGGGCAAAGACCTGGCGTTTGAGCAAGTAGTTAGACCATGATAGTGCGGGATTCATTGGGCCTCCTTATAGGTTGGGCGTGTTCGACGACCTGCACGTTGCTGCCGCTGCCGGGTTCGTAAATGTAACGCTGGTCGAGCGGGACGGCCGGCAGGGTCCAACGATAGAGCCATTTGGCAGCCTGAGGTGTAAGGTTGATGCAGCCGTGACTGCGCGGCGTCCCGTAATCATTATGCCAGAATGTGCCGTGTAATGCAACTCCATTTTCGGTGATGTAGCAATTCCACCGAGTAGGCCTTCGGCGGCACGCCGGTCAGGTCGTAGAGCGCAGCCTCACTCTCACCGCCGACCATGTGGGCAGTCGGGCGCTTGTGGAAGGTCTTGAACCAACCGGTCGGAGTGTTGAACTCGCCCTTTCCGGTGGAGGCGCGTGCTCTGAAGACCAGACGCTCAGCCTCGTAAGCCAGGACTAACTGCTCGTCCAGGCGGAGTTGAATGTATTTCTCCTCAGGCTCGACTTCCGGCGAGAGCGGGGTCAGTTCGTCTGCCGGGAGAATGCGGACGTTATAAGGGCGGATGAAATAATAAGCCGAATAGAGGTGGTCGTAGGCGCGGTACCACAGGCTGCCATCCCGCTTATCCACCAGGATACCCTGGATCCAGTGCGTGCTGCTGTAATACAGGCGCGCGCCCGGGAAGGGGGTGCGATTGATGCCCCACCAGGATCCCGAATACGGGACGCTGATCTCGCCAAGCGAGCCTGCTTCGGGGAGGTCGCTGACGACCGGATTGAGATGCGTCTCCACCGGCTGGACCCCGCCAGAGTAAATGTAACTCTCATCGCCGATGCGGTACCAGACGCGGTTGTAATCGCTGGCGTTCCCACCGGTCACCTGTTCGCGGATATCCAGGATCGAGTCACGTTTGTAGGTATTGACTTTTACGCCCTTTTTGGAGGGGATATTGTAGGCCGAGATCTGGGGATAGGTGACGCGTCCATGCATGGTACCGGCAGCCCGCGCCGAGCCTGTACTGACGGACAGGTCAGGGAACGCAGCCGAAGCACCCAGGAGTCCGATCAACCCCGCCGCACCCACTTTAAGAAAGTCGCGGCGAGAGAGCATAGTATCTCTATTCAAGAACGTCCACCGTTGTGCCGTAGCGTTCGTAGACCATTTGCTCGTTGGGCGGGACGACCGGCTGAGTCCAGCGATAGAGCCATTTGGCAGCCTGTGAGCTCAGGTTGATGCAGCCATGACTGCGCGGGCGGCCGAAATCGTTGTGCCAGTACGTGCCGTGCAGGGCGACGCCGCTTTCGGTGATGTAAGAGACCCACGGCACGCCGGGCAGGTCATAACCGTTGGAAGCCAGGTCGCCGGCCGCCATATGCCGGTAGGGGCGCTTGTGGTAGGTCATGTGGCGGCCGACCGGGGTGGAATAGGTGCCATTGCTGAACCGCCCGCCTGAAGCGATGCGCGCCATAAAGACGGGGTTTTTATCCTCATAAGCAATGACAAGCTGCTGGTTCAGGCGCACCTCGAGGCGTTTGAGCTGGGCGGGAAAATCCGGGGAGAGCGGCGCCAGTTCTACGGTTGGGAGGATGCGCAGGTGGTTGGCCTGGGCGTAGTAATGGAACTTCCACTTATCATCATAGACCCGGTACCACGGATTGCCAGCCACGTCCTGGGCCTGTCCGACGACCCAGTGTGTGGTTTCGTAATAAAAACGATATGCGAACCTGGCATCCTTCGCCGCATCCCAGCGGGCGTCGGTGTATGGGACAGTCACCTCGGCCAGCGCGCCTTCTTCCGGCAGGTCGCGGAGCGGCTCGTTCAGCTCCGTCCGCACCGGCTGGATCGAGCCGGAGTAGGCGTAACTTTCCTCACCGATCTTGTACCAGACGCGGTTGTAAGCTGTTTCGTCTTCGCTGATGAGGGTGGCGGTGATCGGCAGGACGATATCCCGCCAGTAGGCTTTGACGACCTTGCCAGTGAGAGCCGGCGCGTCATAGCCATTGAGCGTCGCGGTCGTGACGCGGCCTTGCTGGCCGGCGACAAACTGGGCCGCGGCCGGTTGGAGGCTGAACTGCGGCAGGAGCAGGCCGAGCAGCCCCGCGCCGCTCAGCTTGAGAAAGTCGCGTCTGGAAATGTGGAAATTAGTAGTGTACATTCACCAACGTTCCCACCGAGGCCCAGTTGAACAGCCATCCCGCGTTGGAGATGCTCAAGTTGACACATCCGTGGCTCATCGGCGTGCCAAATTTGCTGTGCCAATATGTGCCATGCAAGGCGTAGCCCTTGTAAAAATACATCGTGTACGGCACGTTGGCCAGGTAGTAGCCAGGCCCGGACATATCCGTGTAGCGATATTTGACATAGACACGGTATTGGCCGGTGACGGTTGGAGTCCGCCAGGTGCCGGTCGAGACGAGGAAACTGTTGACGATGACGTTACCCTCATAAGCGTAGACGCGCTGCTGCGAAAGATTCACGTCAATCCAGCGCTCGCCGTCTCCACCCGGGATGGGTGGGACGGACGTCACGGGTACTAATGTGGGAGTCGCTTGCGGCGTATTGGTGGGCAGCGGCGTCGGCGTGGGTGTATCGGTCGGCGACGGCGTGGGCGTATCGGTCGGCGTTGGCGTTGGTGTGGCAGTTGGAGTGGCTGTGGCGGTTGGGGTAAAGGTCGGCGTATAGGTCGGCTTGAGTATCTGCGCGGCTGCGCCGGGGATTGTCGGCGTCGTCTGCGGGAGGGAGATATTTTCTCGAATGAAAGCCAGCGCGGGCGGGGCGTTCCCCGGCCAGGCAGCCCAAGCGATGGTGACACAGGCCAGGAAAATCAGCAGCGGCAGGAAGGAGAGCCGACGCGCGGCCAGCGCCGTCCCCTGCCGAGCAGGCGCTGCCCTCCCGGAAGGACACCCCGTTCGGGCCGCGAGACCCGGCCCGCCGCCGTTCGTCGCTCGCGACGAAGGTGCTACGCGAGGGCGAGACGGCCGGGACGGTGTGAGTTCATCGAAGGGTGCTGCGCAGATGACCGGCGGATGGTTCGAGGCGTCAGATTGAAGGCCTGGATGAGAGGTCGGTTTGGCGCGCCGGGTCTCTTCTTCCCTCAGGCGTTGAATCGCCCAACGCATCCCCTGGCGGGCGGGTTCACTTTTTGGGTTGGTCTGGAGCGCCCGCTTCAGGTAGGCGATGCTGGAGCGCGGGCTGGCCAATCCAGCCAGGATCAGCCAGGGCGCCTCCATCTCGGGGGCGACCGCAGCGGCCAACTCCGCCCAGCGACGGGCAGCCTGGCGGTTACCGTTTTGCAGTTCCTGCCTGGCATTTTGAATTGCCTGTTGCGCGCTGATCGGTTCGCGGTTCATGGCGAAGGGTTAGGCAGCCGCATGGGTTCCACGCTCTCGTTATTGACGAAGCACATGATCCCGGCAACGACGCCATCCGCGATCAGGCCCGGACGCTGGGTCAGGATGTCGTAATCCCGGTAGAGAAAGCCGGTTTCGATGATGGCCGCCGTGGTGCGCGGATCAATTTCATCGAAGGCGTGGTAGCCGGTCATATCGTTGGTAATGCTGCCCGCGTGGAAGGGCAAGCCGCTGACTCGCCCATAGCGGTCGAACAAGCAGGCGGTCAGACGACTGGCCAGGTTAGGGTCACGGCTGCTCTGCGCGGCCGCGACTTTGAAACCGGTAGCCTCTTCATTGACGTAAGTGCAAGAGTCGTTGTGGATGGAGACCAACGCCGCAGCCTGATAGCCATTCAGGCGCGGGTCAAATTCCTGCAACAGATCCACCTGAAACCCCTGGGTGATTAATTTTTGCTGGACCAAAGTGGCAATACTCAAGTTTACTTGTTGCTCGGTCGTCCCATTTTCACAGACTGAGCCGGCATCGTTGCCCCAGTGCCCGGCGACAATGCCGATGCGCAGTGTCTGCTCGGCGGTGGGGAGGAGCGGGTTGACGTCCGCTTGGGGGGTGAGCAGCAGGTTGAATTTCCCGCCCAGGTCGCCAGTCAGCATTTTCGGCGAGAAACCGGTGAAGAGCGTTGCCAGGAGGATGGCGACGCTGAGTGTGGTCTGGAATATACGCCCGGTACGGTTGCGATTCTTAGGGCGAGCGGTTCCCCGCGCGGGCAAAGGAGGTCTTGAAGTTTCCATGCGTAGCACCTACTCGGTAATCTACCGCAATAGTACCTTATTATGCCTCTGAATAGCAAGCCTTTTCAGTGGGCGATTATCTACACTTTACTTCCCCTCCTGGAAAGGGTCATTTTTACTACTGTAAACACCTCGATGAACAATGGCTTGACGCCAGACCCGCGCGCATGTATCATGATAGCGTAAATGTAAAAGACGGATGCCCTGCAATCGTAACTCGTAACCATGTCGGCTCTCACGCTCGAAGAAAAACAAACTTTGCTCCGGCTGTCCCGCCAGGCTCTCGAAAGCGGCGTGCGCGGCCAAACCCTGCCTGCGTTGGATGCTGCGACGTTGTCACCGACCTTGCGCGCGGACGGCGCCTCGTTCGTCACCCTGACCGTGCGCGGTGAGCTGCGCGGCTGTATCGGCGTGTTGGAACCTTACCAATCCCTGGCGGAAGACGTGCGCGAGCACGCCATCGCGGCTGCCTTGCAGGATTACCGCTTCCCGCCGGTGGAGGAGCATGAACTTGCGCAAATCGAGATCGAGGTCTCGCGCCTGACACTGCCGGAGCCGCTCGAATACACCACAGCCGAGGACCTGCTCGCCAGCCTGCGCCCGGGCGTGGACGGCGTCATCCTGCAGGATGGCTTTCGGCGGGCGACCTTTTTACCGCAGGTCTGGGAGAAAGTGGCGGATAAGGAGGAATTTCTCGATCATCTGTGCATGAAAATGGGCGCTTCACCTGATTTCTGGCGGCGAAAGCATTTGGAAGTGTTGGTGTATCAGGTAGAGGAATTCCATGAATAAAGCCTGAGGCGTATTTCCTATCGAGAGGAACCCGTTTTCTCTGAGAAAACCGGTTCCTCTCTTCATCCGCCGGCAGCGAAATATTCCGCCTCGACGCCCTGCCAGGTTTCCCCCTCAGGCAACTGGATATAACTTGCCAGCAACGGATGGACGCGGTGGATCTCCTCGGCCAGGCGCAGCGCCACACGGCGGATGGAAAAGTGGGCATTTTCCGCGGCGCGCAACTGGCAGAAGGCAAAGGCCTCCCGTAGATTCATTGTGAATAGCACCCGGCGGTTGAAACCATTGGGGACGAGGTACGCGGCGACCTGCGGATTCCGGGCCGCCATTCTTTCGTACATCTCCGCCGCAGACTCCATTGCCGCGCGGTACGGGACCTCGAAACCGGCTGCCGCGATCCGGCGCGGCAACGCGTATCCGAGCCGCGCGCTCAACGCCTGAGGGGTCTGGGTCATCATGCGGTGGCGCTTGAATTCGGCGTATGCGCCCTGGTCGAGTATCAGCTCGAAGGTGTAAGAGGTGTGTTCGAGTTCGCGCAGGGGGGTGTCGTAGCAGGATAAACGTCCCAGCAGGGATTCGGCCAAATTAACGCGCTCAGGCTCAAGGGCGGAACGCACCGTCTGCAAGGCTTGGGCGTAGGTCATCTCGCCAAAGCGATACAACGCCGCGGCCAGCACCTTCGTCTCGCCGTCGGGGTCGTAGTCCACGAGGGTACACCAGTCTTGCACCGCGGAGAGCGCAGAGTGCGCGGAGAAATTTTTGTTTTCTCTGCGTTCTCCGCGCTCTCTGCGGTGAATTTCCTCGAAGCCTTGACGGGTCTCGACCAGGTATGGCGCCGCCTCGGCGTATTTGACCAGCGTCGGGACTTCACCCTGGGCGACGCGCTTGATCTCCGCGCCGATCTGGCGCACCTCGGCCAGCGGATGCGAGCGCATCTTGCGGATGGCGTTCTCCAGCACGCGGGCGTTGGCGGTCATGCTCAGGTTGGCCAGCGAGGCCGCCGGCAGCAGGAAACGGCAGGAATCGACGTATTGCGAGCGGATGCGCCGGTCGTAGGCTTCTTCTATCTCGTTGTCACGGGGTGGGAATTGGCGCTCGATCAGCTCCCGTACCGGCGTCAGAGATTGGGCATAGGTGCTGAAAAGCAAACGGCAGGTTTGGATGTAATTTTCCCGCAGCGGGTGGCCTTCCAGTTCGGGCGGGATGTAAAAGTCTGCCTGTCCCCATTTCTGATAGCGGGTGGATTTTTCGGTGTAGGAGGCCAGCCGGTTGGATTCGATGCTCTCCACCGCCAGCCGGGAGACGTTTTCGATGGCGATATGCAAGACGGCATGTTCGGCCACTGAGGCGTGCCCGAAGCCGACCACCCATTTTTCGTGGAATTCCGCGCTGGATTCGTCGCTCAATCCGGCCGCGATCTCGCGGAAAGATTCCGGCGAACGCGAGGTCTTGGCGAAGGCAACTGCGATGGTTTCGGGCGAGAGTTCTTTGGGGGAGAGAAGATAGATTTGGCGAGGGGGCATGGGATCTATTTTGCCTTTTTCACCCCGTGACAATTCTTGTACTTGCGCCCACTACCGCAGGGACAACGGTCATCGGGTTTGGCGCCTGAAAAATCCACCGGCTTGAGCGGCTGCCGCCAACGCGGCACACCTGGATGGAAGGGCAACTCCTCCTCCTCATCCTCCTCCTCCTCGTAATCATCGTAATCATCATCGTATTCGTCAAACTCATCCAGATGCCGCGCGGTTGCCATGACGGAATCCCAGATATGTTTTATCAAAGTACCAAAAATAAACATGCCCGCCAAAGCGATCACGGTCGCCTGGAATGGTTCCAGGCGCATGACGAGGTTGATCAACCAGCCTACGCCAAACGCCAGTAAAGCCAGCAAGCCCCCGCCTATCGCCAGCAATACCGCGATGACCAACGCAGTTATGATTAGAGTGACTGTTGTTTTCATGGCATATATCTCCTATTATTTATGAGACCCTGACCCGGACGAGCCCCCAACCCGCAGGGTGCTTCGCGAAATACGGGGACAGGCCGACCTGCGGCAAAAAGGCTCACTCCGTAACGGCCTCGACCGTCTTGCGCATACGGAGGGTGACGCCAAACGCCAACCCCAATGAAAGCAAGTATAGCAGTCCATAGATGGTCATAAAGCCTTTGGTCATTATATAGACCAGGATGCTGAAAACCACGAACAAGGCAGCCTGGATGATCGTCCAGACTCGCAGCGTTGGCAGGTAATTGGCGTCGGTCTTCTGCTTGCGGGCCAGGGTATCCAGCATGACGAAGAACAGGGCGATGAAAAGGAACTCAGCCGGCAGCATGAGTTTGTCGAACCATACCGGCGGCGTGACATTGGTCCACAAGTTGACCCAGGATGGGATTGGCCAGAGGATCTCCACGCCGTTGAACCAGACGAGCAAGTCGAGCAGGATGTGCATCAGTACCCCGATGCCCAGTCCGAGTCCCAAGTTGTTCCAGCGCGGTCTCTTCGTCATCGCGCTGACGATGAAGGATACTGCCAGGATGGCGACGATGCTGAAGAGACTGTGGGTGAAGGTGCGGTGCAGTCCCTGGGTGGATTTATTGGCGAGCGTGGCAACGGCCACCGCCAGGTTGTCGGCGTCGGGAAGGAGATTGCCAAGCACGATACCCAGCGCCAGCCACTCGGCTTTTGGCGCCCACTTGCGCACCGCCAATCCGACCATACTGTGAATGCCTGCTTGTGCCACAAGAACCTCCTTTCGTCAGAACAGATAGACGGAACAAAAATCCTCGCGTGCTTCGCTTCTTGGCGGTTTATCCAGAATCTGACGGGCGCGCCCAATATCGGCCTGGATCTGCTCCACCAACGCCTCCACGGAGGGGAACTTCCTTTCCTCGCGCAGGCGCTCCACGAATTCCAGTGTGACCTCCTGCCCGTAGAGATCGCGGTCGAAATCAAGCAGGTGGGCTTCGACGTGCGGGACATATTCTTCGGGGGTAAAAGTCGGGCGGATGCCGACGTTGGTCACGGCGGCATGTCCCTCATCGCCCACCCGGGCCCGGCAAACGTAGACTCCGTTGGCAGGGATGACCTTCTCAGCGGGTATCTCCAGATTGGCGGTGGGGATGTTGATCTTCTTGCCGCGCCCATCGCCATGGATGACGCTTCCACGCAAAGTATAGTAACGGCCCAGGTCCACGGCGGCCCGGCTGACATCCCCGGCCGCGATCTGGGCGCGGATGCGGGTGGATGAGATGACCTCATTTCCAGCGGCCAGCGGTGCAATTGATCGAACTTCATATCCCAGGCTGGCTCCCAATTCGCTCAAGCGGGCGTAATTCCCCTCGCGGCCGCGCCCGAGGGCGAAATCATGCCCGATAAGCAGGCGGCGCAGGCCGAGGTTGCGCGCAACGTGACGCATGAATACTTCCGCAGTTTGATCGGCCAGGGCGCGGTCAAAAGGATGCGTGATGACAACGTCCACGCCCAGCGCTCCCAGCAATGCCACGCGTTCGCCTGGCGTGGTCAGACTCTTGAAATCGGCTTTCCTCCCCAACACCACGGCTGGGTGGGGAAAGAACGTCAACACGACAGCCAGCGCGCCGTCTGCATGTGCGCCTTCCGTGAGCTGGCGAATAATCTCTTGATGGCCGCGATGGACGCCGTCGAAGACGCCGATCGTCAGCCAACTGTTCTGTAGAGAAACATCGTCGAGAGAATGGTAGTGGCTCATTCAACACAAAGGGCACGAAGGGTCACAAAGGGGGGGAGATTTGGGGTTTCTTTGTGTAACTTCGTGCCCTTCGTGGTAAATCTTTTTTAGCTCGTCCGGGTCAGAAGTTTTCTACGAGAAGAACACTTTCTTCGGCTGCCACTCTGGGGAGCCGTCTTCGCCCTGGGCTAAGTCCATGATGGCGATCAGTTCGCCGGCCATGCTTACCCCGCGCACCAGTCCGGGCCTGGCATCCGGCGCGGCTTTGACGCGATGACCGTGGGTGACCTCTTCCACTTCGGCAGGGTTGAGCTCGATTCCCGGCCAATCCGCCAGGGCTTCCGCGGCGGGGATCAAGTACTGGTACCAGTTCCCGGACTGGAAGGCTTCCTGTAACTTACGTAAGGGAATGGCGTCCCGCAGGCTGAAGCGCCCGCTCTTGGTACGGCGCAGGCCGACCAGATACGCGCCGCAACCCAGCACGTTGCCCATGTCGTTGGCCAGCGAGCGGACGTAGGTGCCAGACGAACAATGCACGTCAATGACCACTTCCGGCGGCGCCCATTCCAACACTTCCAGGTGATAGACCTGGATCTTGCGCGGGGCTAATTCAACCTCTTCACCCTGGCGCGCCATCTCATAGGCTTTGCGTCCATGCACCTTGACCGCCGAAAAAGGCGGTGGAGTTTGCTCGATCTCGCCGATGAACCCTTTGAGCGCCTCCTCGAATTTTTCCTCGGTGACATTTACCGGCGCGGACGACTGCTGGGTGAAACGACCCTCGGCGTCGTAGGTATCCGTGGCGCTGCCCAGGCGCAGGATGGCCTGGTAGCGTTTGTCCGTGGCCGAAACGAACTCGCTCAAACGCACCGCCGGGCCGATCAGGACGACCAGCACGCCTGAGGCGCGCGGGTCGAGCGTGCCGGTGTGCCCGGCGCGGCGGATGCCGGTGCCGGTGCGAATGATCTGCACCACGTCATGCGAGGTCAGGCCGACCGGTTTATCCACCACCAGGATACCTGAGATGGCATTCTTGAGATCTTGACTTTCCATTTTGTATTCCTCCTTAAGGATGAATCCCCTGAGTGATTCTAGCGTAAATACAAAGCGCGGCGCGTCGCCGCCAGGACATTTTCCTGGACCTCGGCCAGCGTACCGCTAACGTCGGCGCCGGCTGCGCCCGGATGCCCGCCGCCGCCAAATTGTTTGGCGATTTGCGAAACGTCCAGTTCCGGAGTTTGCGTCCGCCAGGATATTTTAACCGATCCGTGGCTCTGTTCGACAAAGATCATGCTGATGTCACAATCTTCGATCGAAGAAATTACGTTAATGAGGTCAGCGTCGTCATTGCCCGGGTAATCGGCATTTTTACGGTCGGCAAGCGTCATTGTACCCCAGACGATTCCATCCGCGCGCTGCAGGCTGGAAAGGCCGGCAGCCCAGTAACGCGCCGCCGGGAAGGAGCGACGCACCAGCCCGCGGTAATACAGGTTCGTCATATCCACGCCGAGTTCCATCAACGCTGCCACCTGGCGGAGCGATTCCGGTGTGGTGTTGGTGGTCCGGAAACCAAGCGTATCGGTCACGATGCCGGTCACCAGGTTGACCGCCACAGACTGGGTGATCGTGTATCCCCATTCTGGCAAGTGACGGAACAGGATGCTCGCAGTCGCGACGGCGTCTGGCTCGATCAAGTTGATTGCGCCGAAAAGCTCGTTGGTCACGTGATGGTCAATGTTGAGGTGCGGCTTGCCGAAGCCCTCCAGCGTCTTGCCGGTGCGCTTCAGGTCGGCGCAATCCAGCGCGATGACCAGATCGAAGCTCCCCTGCGCGGACTTGCGCACCTGGTCGCTGCCGGGCAGGTGCCGGAAGGACGACGGCACGCCGTCCGCCAGCACCATCTGGACCTTTTTGCCGGCCTCTTGCAGCGCCAGGCCGAATGCCAGCAGCGAGCCGATGGCATCCCCATCCGGGCGGACGTGTGAGACGAGCAATATGTTCTGCGCTGTGGCAAGGGATTGCTTGATTTCCGTGTGAAGCGATTCTTCCATGTTTCTCCAACCGTTTGCACGCTTACATGTTTGCAGGTTTACACGTTTACACGTTTGCAGGTTTGCAAGTTGACAGGTTTGCACGTGCAAACGTTTCAACGTTCAAACGTGCCAACCTGTGAACGTTATTCTTCGCGTGAACGTTATTCTTCCTTGATCTGTGCTAACAGCCGTTCGATGTGGTCTGCATTCTCGGGCGTGGGATCCCAGTAGAAGCGCAACTGTGGAATAACGCGCAATTCCACGCGGGCGGCCAGTTCGTGCCGCAGGAAGCTTCTGGCATGCTTCAAGCCTTTCAGGATCTCGCCGGAACGCGCCGCGCCTTCCACCGCCGAGACGTACACGTCGGCGTAAGCCAGCTCGCGATCCACGCTCACATCCGTGATGAAGATCTGCTGCAGGCGCGGGTCGCTGATCTCGCGGACGAGCAGCTCCGAGAGTTCCTGGCGGATTCGATCCGCAATGCGTTGAATACGAACTTGGGATGGCATAACTCAATTTGCGATACTTCGACAGGCTCAGTACAAGTTTCGGATTGACGATTTACGATTGACACACGTCACTCGTCACTCGTCACTCATTCCACTTTCTTTTCCAATATATAGCCCACAATTACATCGCCGACCTGGATGTCATTGAAGTTCTTCAGGCCAAGGCCACATTCGAATCCCTGCCGGATTTCGCGCTCGTCCTCTTTCTCGTGTTTGAGCGAGGCGATCTCACCCTCGTAGAGAATATCTTTGCCGCGATACAGGCGCACCTTGCAGTTACGTCGAATTTCGCCTTCGCGCACGCGACATCCGGCTATCTTACCCACCTTGGAAACCACGAAGATTTTCAGGATTTCGGCCTTGCCGACTAACTTCTCGATAAATTCAGGCTTGAGCATCCCTTTGAGGGCTTTTTCTACATCCTCGGTCAGGCGGTAGATGATCTCGTACAAGCGGATCGAGACGCCTTCCGAGTCCGCCAGACGGCGTGCCGACACATCGGCTTGGACGCCGAAACCAACGATAATGGCTTTGGAGGCCGAGGCCAGCATGACATCATTTTCGCTGATATTGCCAGTCTCAGCGTGCAGGATATTGACGGAGATATCACCTTTGCTCAGTTCGTTGAGCGAGTTGACGATCGGCTCCAGCGAGCCTTGCACGTCGGCTTTGAGGATCAGGCGTAGTTCCCTGGTTTCACCGGCCTGGTAATTGGCAAAGAGTTCTTCCAGCGTCGCCTTCTTGGGCGCAGCAGCCTGTTTCTGGGCCGCCTCATTGCGTTCCAGGATGATCTGGCGGGCTTCCTTCTCTGTATGCACGACCCGGAACAGGTCGCCGGCGGCCGGCACATCGTTCAGACCCATCACCGAGACGGGCACCGATGGCCCGGCCTTCTGCACCTTGTGACCGCGGTAATCGAATAAAGCCCGCAGACGCCCATAGGCATTACCGGCTACTACCAGGTCGCCGGTCTCTAGTGTACCGTTCTGCACCAGGAAAGTGGCGATCACCCCTTTGGTCTTGTCCAGTTTCGCTTCGATGACAGTGCCGATGACGCGGCCCTTGGGGTTGGCGCGGATGTCGGTATTATCCGCGACGAGCGTGATCGCCTCGAGCAAATCCTCGATGCCTAGTTTCTGCTTGGCAGAGACCGGCACGACAATCGTCTGCCCGTCCCATTCGTCTGGGACGAGGCCATTGTCACCGAGTTGGCGCTTCACCATATCGGGATTGGCGTTGGCCTTGTCAATCTTGTTCAGCGCCACCAGGATGGGCACGCGCGCCGCTCGCGCATGGGCGATGGCCTCCTTGGTCTGGGGCATCACGCCATCATCCGCGGCGACGACCAGGACGACGATATCCGCGCCCTGTGCGCCGCGGGCGCGCATGGCAGTGAAAGCCGCGTGGCCGGGCGTATCCAGGAAAGTGATGGTGCGACCGTTGTGCTCCACTTGATAGGCGCCGATGTGCTGAGTGATGCCGCCCGTCTCGCCTTCGGCAACATTGGCGTGACGGATGACATCCAGCAAGGAAGTCTTGCCATGGTCGACATGACCCAGGATGGTCACGACCGGCGGACGCGGCGTCAGAAGCGATTCGTCTTCACCAGCGATCATCCTCCGCCAGAGAGGCACTTCACCGCTCTCTTTTCCTTCGGGCGCTTCCTGTTTCTCAAGGACTGCCTCGTAGCCCATTTCAGCGGCGACGATGGCGGCAGTATCGAAGTCTATCTGCTGGTTGATATTGGCCATCACGCCATTGGACATCAGGCTTTTAATGATCTGGATTACGCTGGCATCAATATGCGCGGCCAACTCGCGGACGGTTATATTTATGGGCAACTCTATTTTCTTATGCTCGTTATCGCTCATACGGCGACTCCTATGGTGCGCATCCTGGGTGTGCGCGAAATTCCACTCGCCGAAGGCCTACTCGGTTGAATGGTGCAAAGCAAGCCTGGAATTCCAGCGTGCCTGCCGACCCACAGGGTGCTTCGCAAAGGCTTACTCGGCTGAGCGATTGGCGAGAGAGTGGTCTCGTCAGCCCATGATACCCTCGTTAGCCTGCATCTGCTTCCTCGGTCTCCTCCGGCAAGGTCAAACTGAACTCTCGGAGGTGTTCGATTTCGGCAGGCTTCAGATTCGTTTTCAAGGCGTGAGCCAGAGGCCCTTTAAGGGCTCTTGCCCAGCAGGAACGACGATTATGAAGGTAAGCCCCGCGCCCGGCCAGCTTGCCGGTTGGGTCAATTTGCACGCCTTCTGGCCGGTGTACCAGGCGGGTCAGCGACCGCTTGGGAAGCACAGTGTGACAACCCACGCAGGTACGCTGAGGAATATGTTTGGGGCGTTTTACAACCTTCATTCTTCCCATTCTGTCCAGCCTGCTTCGCCACGCTTGTGCTTCTTGTGGGCAATGGTCTGGTCTTGTTCGGGATCATACACGATTTCGACGTGCTTCTTTTTCTTCTTTTTCTTCTTGTCCGAGGCTGCTTCCTCGTCTTCTGTTACGCTGACGGGTTGCAACATCTCAGGCTTGAGGGCAAAAATTTCTTCGAGCGGTTTATCCTCGATGGCTGCCTCAGCCTCGGCGATCCATTCGACCTCTGCGGTTGCTTCGGCCTCGACTGCGACTTCAACTGCGGCCTCGATCAAAATTGCGGCGGGAGCCGCGGCAATCTCGGCTTCCACAACCGGTTCACCCCCGAACTGTGGGGGTTCACCCCCGAACTGTGGGGGTTCGACCACAAGCTCTGGCTCGGGGAAGGTGACAGTGGCAAGCGCATTCTCGATGGCCTGCATGGACTTGGGGCCGATGCCGGCCAGGCCCAGGACTTTATCCCGGTTGAGTTTCATAACCAGCAGCAGATCGCCAATGGTGCGCTGTTCGGCTCCGGTCAGGATGTTGACGATATGTTCAGCCAGGCCGAGGCTCTCGACCGGTGTCTCGAAGGCGATAGCCGGGATTTCAGCCCGCGCCGCGCCGCTGCGTTCTTCTTCGGCAGCTTTATCCGCCTTCTTCTTTTCCACCGTGCGCCGCTCGACGCGTTCCACGAATTGGCCCAGCAGCGTGTATTCTTCGGGGGTAACCGGGCGGCCTTCGTCCTTCTTGGTCAGGATAGCCTCGATGGTTGAGACATGTTCCTTCTCAACTTCAGCCAGCGCGCTCAGTGCTGCATCGCTGTGCAGCTTGGTGATGGCGTCTGCCGTGGCTTCAGCCAGAGACTTAATGTCAATCCGCCAGCCGGTCAATTTTGCGGCCAGGCGCGCATTCTGCCCGTCACGTCCGATAGCCAGGCTCAATTGATCTTCCTGGACGACGACCGTGGCAGTCTTGTTGCCTTCAGCCAGATAAACGCCAGAGACGCGCGCCGGACTGATGGCCTTGGAGATGTAAATCACCGGGTCTGGATTCCACTCGATAATGTCAATCTTCTCGTCGTGGAGTTCCTTGACGATTTGCTGGATGCGCGTGCCGCGCTGGCCAACGCACGCGCCGACTGGGTCCACGTTGGCCTGGGAAGCCGAGACGGCCACCTTGGCACGTTGACCCGGCTCGCGGGCAATGGCGCGGATCTCGACGATACCGTGATAGATTTCAGGGACTTCGTTCTCGAGCAGACGGCGCAGGAAGGTGCGATGCGAGCGGGAGAGGATGATCTGCGGGCCGCGCGGGCTGTCTTTAACTTCCAGGACGATGGCGCGCATACGGTCGTGCACCTTGAAGTGTTCGCCCGGGATCTTTTGGTTGGGCGGCATGACGCCTTCGGCTTTCATGTCCAGGCCAATGGTTATACCCTGGACGTTGTTGGCAGCCTGCACCACGCCGCTGATGATCTCGCCGATCTGTTTCTCGAAGTATTGCGACTGCACCTGGCGCTCGGCCTCGCGCAGGCGCTGTTGAATGACCTGACGGGCGGTCTGCGCGGCAACGCGGCCGAAGTCGGTCGGCGTGGATAAAATCATGACCATATCGCCGAGGTTGGCTTCCGCATCTACCTGATGGGCAGCCTCCAGCGAGACCTCTGTGCGTTCATCCTGGACCTCTTCGACCACTTCTTTTTCGGCGAAAATGGTCACTTTGCCGGTCTCAGGGTCAATTTTTGCTTCAACGAGCTGGGCGGTGGAAGCATTAACCGAGCGCCGATAGGCCGAAGCCATGGCAGCCTCAACCGCCTGAAGGATAATTTCCTTCGGCAATCCCTTCTCTTCCAGCACTTCATTGAAAGCCAGGCTAAATTCGTTCTTCATGCAAAAACAACTCCCCGGAGTTATTATATCACTCTCTATTTTATATGCAGAAAAGTGGGGAGCGCCCACTTTTCGGTGTGTTCGGTATTGGCTCTACGTACAGGTGCAATTCTAGCATACATGTCGCCAACATGCAAGGTTATAATTATCCGCATGGAAGAACGCGACCTCGAAAAAGCCGCCTTGCGCGGCGAACCATCCTACGTTTGGAGAGCGGGACAGGAACGCCGCTTAGCGATGATTTTACGCGCCGCGGGCGAGCGCATCCAGGGCTGCATCCTGGAAGACGGCTGCGGTGTGGGCATGTACATCGAACATCTGCAGGTCTTCGGCGGGAAAGTATTTGGACTGGAGTATGACTTCGAGCGCGTGCGCGAGGCGCAGCAGCGCTCGGACCGCTCGACTCCCGCAAGGACACCGGAACGGTGTGAACGCTCGCGGCGAAGCCTGGTGACCTGCGCGGCCGGCGAGGCGCTTCCATACCCGGCTGACAATTTTGACCTGATCCTCAGCCACGAGGTGCTCGAGCACGTCCGCGACGACCGGCAGGCGGTGGAGGAGATATTTCGTGTCCTGAAGCCCGGCGGGCGGCTGGCGCTCTTTGTCCCCAACCGCGGCTATCCCTTCGAGACGCACGGCGTCTACTGGCGCGGGAAGTATCGCTTTGGCAACATCCCCCTGGTCAACTACCTGCCGCGCCGTTGGCGGGATAGGCTCACCCCCCATGTGCGCGTCTATTCGCGGCGCGATCTCGAAAAACTATTCGCCGGATTGCCGTTGGGCTTTATTGAGCGCAGCATCATTTTCGGCGCGTACGACAATCTCATTGCCCGTTTTGGCTGGCTGGGCAAGTTCCTGCGGCTGGCGCTGCAATGGCTGGAAAAGACGCCGTTGAAGGCGTTGGGGCTGTCGCATTTTTGGGTGGTGGAAAAGTAAAAACTTACACCTCATCTATGGCGGACAGCCCCCTTATCCGTGAAGGATCGGGCTCGCGAGGATTTTAATATCTAGAGAGGATTCGGTAATTCGTTACGAGCGAAATTGGCCTCCGGAAGAGAGTAGAATAGGTTATCCAAACCACTGCTCACAACCAGAGGCTTCATGTCTGATTTTACTGCACTTTCGGTAATTGAAAACAATGCGCTTGCACCACCTAAAGTTGATCTGGGTATTTTGGCGGCCGCCTAACTAAGAGGCTGTGGGTTACGCCGAGCGAGTTTCCGCTGACGACGAACGACAAAGTCACAGCAGAATGGGCAGTGTGGGTAAGCCCATCCAATATGCCCGCGTGAATTACTGAATCCTCTTATCTATACTGTGCACGGTCATAACTCGAACTTTTCGTTTATGCACCAAACTTGTCAACGAATGGGAAACGAAT
>JASEHI010000038.1 GCA_030018695.1 Anaerolineales bacterium | reverse complement strand
GCAGCGAACTCCGCCCACAGCCCCCACACCAGCCAGAGCCTGCCCTGAGCCTGCCGAAGGGCTGCCTGGCGGCGCAGTCGCCATAACCGGCGCAACTCAACGAGGCCGCAATTGACAAGGAGCGCAAGCAGTGGTAGGCTGAGGTCAGGCATGGCGGTCATCTCCTCTTCGCTGGTCGGGTTCGGTGCACCCCGATTGTACAGCGAATTGGGCCGATGGCAGCTATGCCGTTTGGACTGAGTTCAAATTACTCTTGGTAAGGTGCGGAAAACAGGTTCTACGATGTCTTGATGGTTCGTATGTTACACGTTCTACGATGTTCTAATGGCCGACAGGTAGAGAATATGGCAACAGACAATCATATCCATGTTTATCGTTACGAAAACGGCGTTTCCGTGCAGATCGAGAAGGGCGTCGTCCGCGAGGCGCCCATCGCGTTGACGGTCAACAACGAAGCCTGGCTGACATTTATGTGTACGCCGCTGAATCTCGAAGCGATGGCAGTTGGCTTCCTGTATAACGAGGGCGTGATCAGCAGCCGGGCCGAGGTGGCCGAAGCGCGCGTTTGCGAGCATGGCGATAACGTGGATGTCTGGCTAACGCACGAAGCCGAACAGCCGAAACACTGGAAGCGGACTTCGGGATGTACGGGAGGGGTGACCGCAGCAGATAGCAGATGGCAGATGGCGGAGGGCGGAGGGCGGAGGGCGGAGGGCGGAGGGCAGAGGGCAGAGAGCGGAGGGCGGAGGGTAGAATATACGCCGGAACAGATATGTCGCCTGTCAGATATGCTGCTTTCGTCGCAGGAACTTTACCGCGAGACCGGCGGCGTGCATACTTCGGCGCTCTCGGATGGCGAGAAGATTTTGATTGCAGCCGAGGATATCGGCCGCCATAATACGCTGGATAAAATCGCCGGGCGCTGCCTGTTGGAAAATATTTGGCCGGAAGAGCGCATCCTGCTGACCACCGGGCGCATCAGTTCGGAGATGCTACAAAAGGCGGCGCGGCTGGGCGCGAGCGTGTTGATCTCACGTACTTCACCATCCTCGCTGTCAATCGAGATGGCGGAGGCGGGGGATGTCACGTTGATCGGGTATGCACGGCGAGACAGGTTTAACGTTTATGCACATGCGGAAAGAATAGTAAACAAGTGATGAGCGCTGAGTCACTTATCACTCATCACTCATCACGCCCCCCCGTTTTGTTTACAACCATCATCACCCAAAGTGACATTTGGTATTTGACGACCATCTCCCGCAGGGATACACTTTTGGAAAAGACCGTCACTGGAGGAGCATGTATGATCGCACCGGCGCTTGATTTTGCACCGCTCGATAAAATCCTGGATGAATTCAAGGGACGAAAAGACACCGTCATCCCCATTTTACAGCGCGCACAAGACGTATACGGTTACCTGCCCAAAGAGATTTTGCAGGCCATTTCCAAGAAGGCAGGCATCCCGCTCAGCCGGTTGTACGGCGTGGCGACCTTCTATGCCCAGTTCCACTTGAAGCGGCGCGGGCGGCATCTGGTCAAGGTCTGCGACGGCACGGCCTGCCACGTGCGCGGCGCGCCGAGAATCGTGGACGGACTCGAAGAGGCGCTGAACCTCGCCCCCGGAAACAGCGACCCGGATTACAAATATTCGCTCGAAATTGTCTACTGCCTCGGCTCGTGCGGGCTGGCGCCCATCGCGACCGTGGACGATAAAGTGTACGGCCAGACCGAGACGCAACGCCTGGTTGAGGCGCTGCGACAGCTCGAATAAAAGGCGCGGGAGGAAAACTATCATGCCTGAATTGAAAAACGTCGAAGACCTGGCCCGCCTCCACGCAACCGCGCAGCGGGCCAGAGAAGCGCGCCGAACCGCGCTCCCCATCATTTACGTCGGCACAGGCACCTGCGGATTGGCCGCCGGCGCGGGGGAAGTGGCCCAGGCCATCCGCCAGGAACTGTCCGCCCGCCAGATTGAGGCCGAGGTAATGGGTGTTGGCTGCATCGGCATGTGCGTCAGGGAGCCGCTGGTGGATATTCAACTGCCCGGCCGGCCGCGCGTGACCTACGCCAACGTCAAGCCGGATATGATTCCCCGCCTGATCGAAGAACATCTGCTCAACGGCCAGATAATTCCCAAGTGGGCGATGGGACAGTTACCGGCGGACGGCGCGCCGCCAGAAGCGCAGGCCACCGAGCCGGGCCTGCCGCCCTACGCCGAACTGCCCTTCTATCGCAAGCAGGTGCGCGTTGCCCTGAAAAACTGCGGCATGATTGACCCGGAAAGCATCCATGAATACATCGCCGCCGATGGCTACCGCGCCCTGGCCAAAGCGCTGACCGCCATGACGCCCGAGGATGTCATCAGCGAGATGAAGGATTCTGGCTTGCGCGGACGCGGCGGGGCCGGCTTCCAGACCGGCGTCAAATGGGAATTCTGCCGCCGGGCGAAAGGCAGCCCGAAATACGTCATCTGCAACGCCGACGAGGGCGACCCCGGCGCGTTCATGGACCGCTCCGTCCTGGAGGGCGACCCGCATTCGGTCATCGAGGGTATGACCATCGCGGCATACGCCATCGGCGCGCAGGAAGGTTACATTTACTGCCGCGCCGAATATCCGCTGGCAATTGCCCGTTTGGAAAAAGCCATCGCCCAGGCGCACGAACACGGCCTGCTGGGCAGTAATATTCTGGGAAACGGTTTTTCCTTTGAACTGCACATCAAGGAAGGCGCCGGAGCGTTCGTCTGCGGCGAGGAGACGGCGCTGATCGCCTCCATCGAGGGGCGGCGCGGCGAACCGCGCCCGCGGCCGCCGTTCCCGGCCGTTTCAGGATTGTGGGGCAAGCCGTCCAACGTCAATAACGTCAAAAGTTACGGCATGACGCCGCAAATCATCCTGAACGGGGCGGAATGGTTCAGCAGCATCGGCACATCCGGCTCGCCCGGCACGGCGGTTTTCGCGCTGACCGGCAAAATCAAAAACACCGGCCTGATCGAAGTGCCGATGGGCATCACCCTGCGCGAAATTATCTATGATGTTGGCGGCGGGACGCCGCGCAACAAGCACTTCAAAGCAGTTCAAACCGGCGGACCTTTGGGCGGTTGCCTGCCCGAAAGTGCGCTGGATACACCGGTGGACTTCGACTCGCTGACCGAAGCCGGCGCGACGATGGGCTCCGGCGGCATGATCGTGGTGGATCAGGATACCTGCATGGTCGAATTCGCCAAGTATTTCCTGACCTTCGCCTCGGCCGAATCGTGCGGCAAGTGCGTGCCGTGCCGTATTGGCGGGCAGCGCATGTTGGAAACGCTGACGCGCATCAGCGAGGGCCACGGAAGGCCGGAAGACTTGGACGAAATCGAGTACATCTCGGGCAACATGAAAGAAGGCTCGCTGTGCGCCCTGGGGCAACTGACGCCGGGGCCGGTCATGTCGGCGCTGCGCTTTTTCCGCCAGGAATACGAAGCGCACATCCACGACAAATTCTGCCCGGCCGGCGCCTGCCAGGGGCTGTTTTCTTACGAGATTATCGAAGCCAACTGCCCCGGCTGCGGATTGTGCCTGAAAGTCTGCCCGGACGGCGCGATCAGCGGCGAAAAGAAAAAACCGCACGTGATTGACCATCTCAAGTGCATCCAGTGCGGCGAGTGTTACCGCGTCTGCAACCTGGGCGCGATCGAGGTCATTCCTTTGAAAAAAGAGGAACTTGCTGAGGCGGTAGCGCCATAGTAAAAAGAAAATCGGGAAGCCTGCGCCTCCCGACCCAGTACTTTGAAATTGGATGGCATTTACACAGCAAGCGGCGACGAGACGAATTCCGCCTGCCATACCTCCTGCTGAACCATCCGCACCTGCTTTTTCATGCGGATGTAGACAAGCGGAGCGTCGGCCGGCGGGTGAGGCATGTTCTTAGCAAGTTCGATGCTGCGGTGGTTGAATTCCTCGTCTTCTGGATCGAGGAGAACAAGGATAAACCGTTCCGGCATGGTATCAAGCATATCAGGATTCTCGAAAATAAGGTGATTGAATTGCTTGGTCAATTCGAACATCCTGTCGTTGAAGGCAACATCTTTGCGAGATAATGGTTTCATTGTTTGTACCTTTCAATGTACCAATGATAGTTGGACTGCAAGTCATCAATGGCAAAGTTCAACGCATCATCATACGAGGCGAAACCCATCAACGGCGATTTGATTAGTTCACCATTCGGACGCAATTCGTCACGATGAACAAAGCCATGTGCTGTATCGTAACGGGTAATGGCAGCCCATTCATCGCCAATCAGCGCTTCCAATTGCACCGAAAACCACAGGATGTGTCCCCGGTCTTTTTGGTAGCGAACCCGAATGACAGCCCAGCCCGCCAAAACTCGAAAGTACTCTCGCTCATCCATCGTTAAAATAATACTATCACAGGTTCGATAAAGATTCAAGCAAGGAGAAATCCAGCATGACCGTAAACCTGACCATCAACGGACAAGCAATCCAAGCCCGCGCCGGCCAAACCATCCTGCAAGCCGCCCGCGCGGCCGGCATCCACATCCCGGTCTTGTGCGAACACCCGGCGCTGCCGCCGGATGGCGCCTGCCGCATCTGCCTGGTGGAAATCGAAAAACAGCGCACCCTGCAGCCGGCCTGCACCTTCCCGGCCACTGAGGGACTGATCATTCAGACCCACTCGCCGCGCGTGGTGGAAGCGCGCAAATTTACGCTGGAACTGCTCATCTCCGACCACCCGCTGGACTGCATGACCTGCGAAGCCACCGGCGACTGCGCGCTGCAAGACCTGGCTTACGAATATGAAATCAAGGAAAGCCGCTACAAGGGCAAGCAGCATAACTACCCGCTGGATGCGTCCAACCCGTTCATCCAAGTGGAGCGCAACAAGTGCATCCTCTGCCGCCGCTGCGTGCGCGCTTGTTCCCACATCAACGGCGTGGAGGCGATCAGCGTCTTCTATCGCGGTTTCAACGCCTACATCGGCTTTGGCGCCGACGGCGCGATGCAAGACAGTTCATGCGAATTTTGCGGCTCGTGTGTCGCCGTCTGCCCGACCGGCGCGCTCTGGCCAAAGATGTCCATCGGCAAGGGACGCCCCTGGCAGGTCAGGCAGGTCGAAACGATTTGTTCCTACTGCGGCGTGGGCTGCAAACTCAGCCTGCACGTCAGGGATAACCAGATCATCCGCGTCGAGGGCGCAAACGGCCCGGCCAACCACGGCTGGACGTGCGTCAAGGGACGTTTTGGCTGGGACTACGTCCATCATCCCGACCGCCTGCTCAAGCCCAGAGTACGGCGGTATCTCCTCGATGGTCTCCAGAAACCTGATATTCGAGAATTGAGAGTAGAGAGTAGTAGAGACAAGACTAATCTCGACTCTCTAGTCTCTAATCTCTGGGAATGGGTCGAAACGGATTGGGACACCGCCCTCGACATCACTGCCAAGAAACTGGGCGAGATCCGCGATACACATGGCTCAGATTCCATCGGCGTGCTGACCTCGGCCAAATGCCTGAACGAAGAGAACTACCTGATGAACAAGTTCACCCGCCAGGTGATCGGGACGAACAACATAGACCACTGCGCCCGTCTCTGACACTCCAGCACTGTGGCCGGTCTGGCCACTTCCTTTGGTTCGGGCGCCATGTCCAACTCGATTGAGGATATTGCCGGAGACGCGCAGGCCTTTTTCGTCATCGGCTCGAACACCACCGAGCAGCACCCGATCATCGGGATGCGCCTGCGCCAGGCGGTCAAACAGCGCGGCGCGATTCTCATCGTGGCCGACCCGCGTCGCATTCCGCTCACCGATTTCGCCAGCCTGCATCTGCGGCACAAACCCGGCACGGATATTGCCCTGCTCAACGGGCTTATGTATCTCATCCTGAAAAATGGCTGGGAGGATAAGGAATTTATCACCTCCCGCACGGAGGGCTTCGATGAGTTCAAGGCGACTGTGATGCAGTACCCACCCGAAAAGGTCTCCGAAATCACCGGCGTTCCACTAGCGGACCTCGAGCAGGCCGCCAAAATCATGGGCGCGACCAAACCCATGGCCGTGCTGTGGGCGATGGGCATCACCCAGCACATTACCGGCGTGCGCAACGTGATGACGCTCGCCAACCTGCAAATGCTGCTCGGCAACATGGGCGTGGCGGGCGGAGGCGTGAACCCGCTGCGCGGCCAAAACAACGTCCAGGGCGCCTGCGACATGGGCGGCCTGCCGAATGTGTTCCCGGCGTATCAGCCAGTGACCAGCCCAGAGGTGATCGCAAAGTTTGGCACAGCTTGGGGTTTGAAGGTTGAAGGTTTAAAAGTTGATAGTGAAAGCAAAGAAAGCGACAACCTGCAACCCTTCGACAAGCTCAGGGCAAGCTCTGCAACCTTCCAACTTTCCAACCGTGTTGGAATGACCGTCACCGAGATGATCCCCGGCATCCTCGAAGGCAAGACACATGCGCTGTACATCCTGGGCGAAGACCCGGTGATGAGCGACGCGGATACCAATCACCTCCGCCGCTGCCTGGAAGAGTGTGATTTCATTGTCCTGCAGGAACTTTTCGAAAACGAAACCGCAGCTTACGCGGATGTGCTGCTGCCCGGCATCGCGTTTGCTGAAAAGAGCGGCACCTTCACCAACACCGAGCGCCGCGTGCAGATGGTGCGAAAGGCTGTCGAGCCGCCCGGCGAGGCGCGTGAAGATTGGTGGATTACGGCTGAATTGGCGAAGCGCATCCTGGCTCATAGCGGATGGCAGACTTGCCCTGAGCGCAGTCGAAGGGTAGCAGATGGCCCATATGCTGGTTGGGATTACCATGATACTGCGCAGATCATGGCCGAGATCAATGCCCTGGCGCCATCCTATGAAGGCATCACCCACGCCCGGCTGGAACGCGGTGAAACGCTGCAATGGCCTTGTCCCAACGCCGGGCATCCTGGCACGCCCATTCTGCACGTCGGCAAATTCACGCGCGGGCTGGGCAAGTTCACTTCCATCGAACACATTCCGCCGGCCGAGCTGCCCGACGACGAATACCCGATGGTGTTAAGCACCGGCCGCGTGCTGTATCACTGGCACGGCGGGCAGATGTCGCGGCGCTCCAAGGGCCTGCTGGAAATCTATCCCCAGCCGCTCATCGAAGTCAACGAGGAAGATGCAGAGAAACTGGGCTTGAACCCTTCGACAGGCTCAGGGCAAGTGGAGACCAAGCACGTGCGGGTCACTTCCCGGCGCGGCAGCATCGCGGCCGAGGCTTGGGTCACCGAGCGCGTCCCGCCGGGGATGGTCTACGCCAACTTCCATTTCCCGCAGGCCTCGGTCAACGAACTGACCATCGCCGCCCTCGACCCGGTTTCCAAGATACCGGAGTTCAAGGTCTGCGCGGTGAAAGTTGAGGTAGTCGAATAGTCGGATAGTCTGATAGTCTGGTAGTCGAGTAGAATAAACTATACGCCATCTGCCATCCGCCATGCGCAATCCACAATCCGCAATCGAAAATCCGAAATCGAGAGCCATGCTGCTGGCCGCGCTCTACATTGCCCAGGAGCAGTACGGCTGGCTGAATCCTGAGGCCATCCGGCGCGTGGCTGACCGGCTGAACCTGACGGAAGGTCAGGTGCGCTCCACGGCCAGTTTTTACACGCTGTTCAAACTGGAGCCGCAGGGCAGGTACCGCATCCAGGTCTGCGAGGGATTATCCTGTTATCTGGTCGGCGGAGCGGAACCGATGATGGATTTCATCAGCAAAAAGCTTAAGATTAAACCAGGCGAGACCACGCCCGACGGTAAATTCACGCTGGAAGTCGTCGAGTGCCTTGCGGCGTGCGATCTCGCCCCCGCGCTCAAGGTCAATGACGAGTTATACGGCCAGATGACAGCCGAGAAAATTGACGCGCTGCTGGAGGAATTGCGTAATGTGTAAAAACGTAATGCGTAAAACGTAATGCGGAATTTACGTTTTACGTTTTACGTTTTACGTCTTACGTTTCACGGTCCACATCTTATCCCCCCGAAAACCATGTTCGAGCCAATTCTCACCCGCAACATCCACCGCCCCAATTCGGAGAAAATCGCCACCTACCTGGCGCATGGCGGCTACGCGGCGGTGAAACTGGCGCTGACCAAAACACCGGACGAATTGATTGAGATGGTCAAGCGCTCCGGCCTGCGCGGACGCGGCGGCGCGGGATTCCCGGCCGGCGTCAAGTGGGGCTACATGCCCAAAGGTGCCGGCATCCAGAAATTCGTCGCCGTCAACACCGACGAGGGCGAACCCGGCACCTTCAAAGACCGCGAAATCGTCGAGCGCGACCCGCATCAGGTCATCGAGGGCGTCATCATCGCCGCTTACGCCGTCGGGGCGAGCCGCGCCTACGTTTACATTCGCGGTGAGTTTTTCCTGGGCGTCAAACGCTGGATTAAGGCCATCGCGGATGCCTATGAATACGGCTTTCTGGGCAGAAACATCCTCGGCTCCGGCTTTGACCTGGACATGTCCGTGCATCGCGGTGCAGGCGCATACATCTGCGGCGAAGAGACCGCCATGCTCGAATCGCTGGAGGGCAAGCGCGGCAACCCGCGCTTGAAACCACCCTATCCGGCGCAGGCGGGACTCTTCGGCCTGCCTACGCTCGTCCACAATATCGAGACGCTGGCCTGCATCCCGCACATCGTGGAGCGCGGGCCGGAGTGGTTCGCAAGCATTGGCACGGCGGAGAGCAAGGGGCCAAAAATCTTTTCGGTCAGCGGGCACGTCAACCGGCCGGGGAATTACGAACTGCCGCTGGGCGTCACGCTGCGCGAAATCATTTACGAACATGCCGGCGGCATCCGCGGCGGGCGGGAACTCAAGGCTGTCATCCCCGGCGGGGCCTCCACGCCGATGCTGACCGCCAGCCAGATTGACGTGCCGATGGCCTACGAAACACTCAAAGCGGCCGGCAGCGAACTTGGCACCGGCGCTATCGTCGTGCTGGATGTAACCACCTGCATGGTCGAGACCGCCCGCCGCCTGACCAAATTCTTCGCCCACGAATCCTGCGGGCGCTGCACGCCCTGCCGCATCGGCTCGCAGCGGCTGTATGAAACGCTCGACCGCATCGAAAGCGGGAAGGGAACAATGGATGACATTGACCGCGCCGTGGAACTCGCCCGGGGCATTGACGGCATCACCTTCTGCCCGATGGGCGCCATGCTGGTCAACCCGGCCCGCTCGGCCATCCAACATTTCCGCCCGGAATTCGAGTATCATATTCTGAATAAACACTGTCTCGTCTGTAAATCGAAGGAGAGAAATTATGGTTAAAATTCTCATCGTGGACGACGACCCGGATTTCGTCAACGCCACCCGCATAGTGCTGGAAGCGGAAGGCCACGCCGTCATCAGCGCCAAAAGCGGCAACGAAGGTTTTCAGCGTGCCCGGGAAGATAAACCGGACATCATCGTTCTCGACGTCATGATGGATACCGTGCTGGACGGCCTTGCAATGAGCCAGCAAATGCACGACGACCCGGCCGTGCGCGAGATTCCCATCATCATGGTCACATCCATTGCCAACACCGACTACGCCGAATTATTCCCCACCGACGAATACATCCACATCCGCGCCTTTATGAGCAAGCCGATCAAACCAGCGGATTTGATCAAACAGGTCAACAAGCTGCTGCCAAAGTAGGGCAGGTTTCCATACCTGCCGACATACGGCGGGTAAGCCCCCTACGGGGGTGCTTCGCGAAAACCCGCCCGACGTGGCAGTTTTGACAGGCATTCTTGGCAGAAGGAGGCTGAGAAATGCACGCCGTTATCCGCTTTTTCAAAAACCTCTACCCCGCGCCGTTCCATGCCGCGCTGGTGATTTCATTTACGCTGGTGGCCGCCTTTGCCTTCGGCATCGGCATATGGGTCATCTCATACACAATCAACAGTTACCTCTCCGAGGCGATGGATGAACGGGTGGCGCGGGATATCCGCCTGGCCAAGACCTTTTACAGCACCAGACTGGATGAAATTTCCGGCCTCGCCGGTCAACTGGCGTTGGCACCCGCAGTGATCGAGAATATCACTGCGGCCAGACATGGCAACGAGAGCGCTTTACAGACCATGCGCGCCGAATTATCCAGCAGGATTCCCGGCCTGTTATCGGGCAATCACTTCATCGCCATCCTCGACGCGGAAGGGAAAATATTGACCGGCTGTCAGGCCGAGACCGGCGGAACCTGGTCGCCGGTGAGCGCGGGTGGCAACTGGGCCAATCTGCCAATCGTCCGGCAAAGCCTGTTGGAACGAAATCAAATTGCCGCCACCGAAGTCATCCCGGTCGAATTCCTGGAACCGGTCGGGCTGGCAGAACAGGCGCGCATTCCGTTGATTGACACGCCCAAGGCCTCGCCCATCCCGTTTGACCCGCGCGAAGGCACGGCGGCTCTGGCGCTGGTCAGCGTCGCGCCAATTCTCGACGCCGAAGGCCAGACTATCGGCATCGCAATGGCCTTTCACATGTTCAACAACGATTTCACCCTGGTGGATCAAATCAAGACCGCCGCCCAGGTTGACTCGGTTACCATCTTTCTGGGCGATTTGCGCGTCTCAACCAACATAATGACGGCAGCCGGGGAACGGGCGATTGGCACGCGCCTCGCAGAGACCGTCGGCCAGGTGGTGTTGAGGGATGGGCGCGAATATGTCGGCCCGGCTTTCGTCATCAACGAGAACTATATCACCCGCTACGAACCGATACGCGATCACACCGGTCAGGTGGTGGGGATACTGTATGCTGGCGCCCGCCAGGCGTTGTTTTTGCGGCTGCTGACGACCTTCAACCAGCGCATTGCGCTCGTGGCGGCAGCGACCATTCTGATGACCTTTCTGCTGGCATCCCCAGTCGCACGCGCCATCACCCGCCCGCTCAAGGAACTGCGCGAACTGGTCCAGGCCAGCCAATTGGTCACACAGGGCGATTTGACCGCGCGCGTCTCGGTGCGCGCCGGGGGCGAGGTCGGCCAGTTGGAGAACTCCTTCAACACCATGCTCGACACGCTGCAAGCCACACAGGATCAACTGCTGCATAAGGAAAAACTGGCCTCGCTCGGCCAACTGGCGGCGGGCGTGGCCCACGAACTGAATAATCCTCTGGGGACGATCCTGCTCTATTCAGAATCCATGACCAATGAGTGCGCCGAAGACGACCCGCGCCGCGCCGACCTGAAAATGATTGTCAACGAGACCAAACGCTGCAAGCGCATCGTGGCCGACCTGCTCAACTTTGCCCGCCACCAGCAGGTGATGGCGCAGCCGACGGATGTCAATGAAATCCTGCGTGAGATAAGCGAACTGTCGCCCAGGTATATCAAAACGGTGAACATCCCCATTGTCACCGAACTGGACCCGCGCCTGCCGCTGATCGAGGCCGACGCGGCCCAATTGCGCCAGGTATTTCGCAATCTGATGATCAACGCGGTCGAAGCCATGCCGGAGGGCGGGAGCTTGACCGTCCGCACGCGTCCCGGTCCGAGGGGTATGATCACGGTCGAGATCCAGGATACCGGCGCCGGCATCCCGCCCGAAAACCTGGCTAAACTGTTCACCCCCTTCTTTACCACCAAGCCGGTTGGCAAAGGCACCGGCCTGGGGCTGGCAATCAGCTATGGCATCATCAAGATGCACCGCGGTCAGGTCAACGTGCAGAGCCAGGTCGGCAAAGGCGCCACCTTCACGGTTACTTTGCCAATTCAACTACCTGCGCCGGAAATCGCCGCCGCGCCTTCCCAGAACAATACCGAGGGACTTATCGGGTGATGCATGGACAACGCCAGAATCCTTGTCATTGACGACGAAATCGGCATCTGCGAAGGCATCCGGCGGGCGCTGGCCCCGCAAGGTCTCAGCGTGGATATCGCCACGAGCGGCGCGGAGGGGATGCAAAAAATCCAATCCGGCGGCTACGACCTGACGCTGCTTGACATCATGATGCCGGGCGTGAGTGGGATTGACCTGATTGCAGAGATCCACCGGCACGACCCGGAAATCGTTTGCATCATCATAACTGGCTACGCAACCGTCGAGTTGGCCGTGCAGGCCATCAAGCAGGGCGCGTATGATTTTCTCACCAAACCCTTCTCGGTGGATGATCTGAGCCTGGCCGTCAATCATGGACTGGAACGGCGGCGGCTCTCGCTGGAAGCGCGGCGTCTGCAGGCCATCGAGGCCGAGGCGCGCCGCCTGAACGAGGAAAAAGCCCGTCTCGAAGAACTGGATAAAGCCAAGCGCCAGTTCATCCGGCTGGTGACGCACGAAATGCAGGCGCCGGTGGCAGCCATTCAAAATTATTTGCAGTTGATCCTGGATGGTTACGTCCCGCCGGAGAATCAACCTGAAATCATCACAAAGTGCATCGCGCGGGCGCAGGAAGAAATGGATTTAATCGCCGATTTGCTGGAACTGGGCCAGTTGCAGGTACTGGCGAAGCCCGTCAAACCAGTGCCTGTTCATCTGGAGGAACTGCTGGTCACCGTTATGGATAATTTTCGCGAACAGGCGGCGCGGAAAAACCTGCGCCTTGATTTGAACCTCGCCCCCGACCTGCCGCCGGTGATGGGCGCGCCGGAGCGTTTCAAGAGCGTCTGGACGAATTTGATCAGCAACGCGGTCAAATACACACCCCCCGGCGGCGCGGTGACCGTCAGCCTGCGCGTGGAGGCTGGAAATATCATCGGCGTCGTCAGTGATACCGGCATCGGTATCCCGGCGGGAGAGCAAGCGCATCTCTTCAGCGAGTTCTTCCGCGCCACAAACGCCAAAGAGCTGGACCTGCCAGGCACAGGGCTGGGACTGGCGATTGTCAGGCAAATCATCGCGGCCGCGGGGGGTAAAATCAGCGTCGAGTCCGAGAGCGGACGCGGGGCACGCTTTATCTTTAGCCTGCCGGCGCACTTTCAGACAGAATCGCAATGAGAGCAAGGTTTTGTTAGTTTTGTAGTTTTGTAGTTGTGTAGTTGTGTAGTCTGATAGTCCTGATGTCATCACTCAACGGGTGGATCAATCCACGCTCATGAGACTATACGACTATGAGACTATAAGACTTCAGAGGACACATGCCAATCCCAGAATTTCACGTTGTCACCGGCGCGTTCGGTTACTCCGGTAAATACATCGCCACCCGTCTGCTGGCTGAAGATCGCCACGTGCGCACGCTGACCAATTCGGTCAAGCGCGCCAATCCATTTGGCGATAAAGTCGAAATCCATCCCTTCAACTTCGACCAGCCCGATGAACTGGTCGAATCGCTGCGCGGCGCGGAGGTGCTCTACAACACTTACTGGGTACGCTTCAATTACTCGTTTTTCAAGCACGAGTCCGCCGTCCAGAACACGCTGACCCTGTTCGATGCGGCGAAAAAAGCTGGCGTTAAACGCGTCGTCCACGTCAGCATCACCAACCCGAGCGAAGATTCACCGCTGGAATATTTCAGCGGCAAGGCGCGGCTGGAACGGGCGTTGATTGAATCCGACCTTTCGTATGCCATCCTGCGCCCGACGGTGATCTTCGGCCAGGAAGACATCCTGATCAATAATATCGCCTGGGCATTGCGTCATCTGCCAGTCTTCGGTGTTTTTGGCGACGGCAAGTATCGCCTCCAGCCGATTTATGTGGACGACCTGGCCGCGCTGGCCGTGGAGCAAGGCAAGCGCGGCGAGAATGTCGTCATTGACGCCATCGGGCCGGAGACATTTACGTACCGCGACCTGGCGCGTGCCATCCGCGAAATCATCGGGGTGCGCAGGCCGATCATTTTCGTGCCGCCCGCGCTCGGATACGCGGTCGGCTGGGTCATCGGGAAGCTGGTCGGCGATGTGCTGATCACCTGGCCGGAAGTGAAGGGACTGATGGCTGATCTGCTCTGCACCGCTTCACCTCCGGTCGGGACGACGCGGTTGACGGACTGGACGCGCGAACACAAAGATGCGCTCGGCGTTCATTACGCCAGCGAACTGGCGCGGCGCAATAACCGCCGGGAGGCTTACGAAAATTTATAAACCACGTCGCCAGTGCCATTCATAAGCGGGGCGTATTTCGGCGTAAAAGTTGAAACCGTCCCGCAGGTTTTTGCTAAACGCGATTGTCCTTCATTCCAACCTGCGGGACGTTAATTCACGGAGTTCATTGATTTCATCCAACATCACCTGCTCCAACGGGACAGGCGTCGTCCAGACTTCGGAAGTTTCCGAGTCTTCCGAAGTCTTTGCTTGCGTGTATAATACCGATGTCAGGGTTCCCTGGCAAGGAGAACGATATGTTACAACAAATTACATATAGAAACGTCAAACATCAACGAATTCAAACCGATCCTCCTCTCCGCACTGGAACGAGAAATCCATTTGGTAGAGTATGCCATCCTGCGGACGCAGGAACGGCTGGCTGAGTTCGAGAAAAAATTCGGTATGAGTACTGGCGAGTTCGAGCGCCGCTTCAAGCCTGGCGACCTGGAAGAAACGCTTGACTTTATCGAATGGTGGGGCGAAGTCAAGACTTTGCGCCTTCTGGATGAAAAATTCACAGTCGTCAAAGCGGCGCGCATCAAATGATTGACGATTATTACCGCGCCCAATCGTTACACCTACGCCTATCACTATCAAAGCGCCGATGAAACACTGATCTTTCGTTACGACGACACCGACCACTTCCCGCGCCTGCCCACCGCGCCGCATCACAAACACGTTGGGGAAAATAACGTAATCGCCGCAAATGCTCCTGATTTGCAATCGGTGTTGAAAGAAATCGAAGGGCTGATAAAAACGTAACGCGGCATGCTTCGCGATGCCGCAACCAAAGAGCGACATAAATGTCGCGCGACAAAATCTTCGCGATTGGCCTAGGTTTTAGAAACCCTACCCAAAAAGATTTCCAAATGCCCAACCCCCTCGTCGAATGCATCCCAAACTTTTCTGAAGCCCGCCGGCCGGAGGTGGTGCAAGCCATCCTGCGGGCAATCGCCGCCGCGCCCGATATTTCCATCCTCGACCATCACGCCGATAGCGACCACAACCGCACAGTGGTCACCTTCATCGGCCCTCCGCAGGCCGTGGAAGAAGCCGCTTTTCGCGGCATCCAGAAAGCCGCAGCGTTGATTGACTTGAACACGCACAGCGGCTCGCACCCGCGCATCGGCGCGACGGATGTGGTGCCTTTTGTCCCCATCGCCGGCGTGAGCATGGCCAACTGTGTGGCAATCGCGCGCCGCCTGGGTGAGCGCGTCGGGCGCGAATTGAACATCCCCGTCTATTTATACGAAGAGGCTGCAACACGGCCCGAACGCGTCAACCTGGAGAATATTCGCAAGAGGCAGTACGAGGGGCTGAAGAAAGAGATCCGCAAACGAGTGCGCAAACCGGACTACGGTCCGGCACGCCTCGGCCCGGCCGGCGCGACCGTCATCGGGGCGCGCCATCCGCTCATCGCTTTCAACGTTTATTTGGATACAGAAGATGTCAGCCTTGCTAAAGCCATCGCCAAGACCATCCGCCAGTCATCCGGCGGGCTGCCGTGCGTCAAGGCCTTGGGGATGCTGGTCGAAGGACGGGCGCAGGTCTCGATGAACCTGACCAACTTCCGCCAGACATCCCTCCACACGGTCGTCGAGGCCATCCGCAGCCAGGCAGCGCGTCACGGCGTGAGCATCCATCACAGCGAACTGGTTGGCCTCATTCCGCAGGAAGCGCTGACGGATGCCGCCATCGCCGCGCTGCAATTGACCAACTTCGGCGCCGATCAAATCCTGGAGTCGCGTCTCACCGAGATCGAACCCCCAGCAATCAACCTTCCAACTTTCCAACCTTCCAACCTTCCAACTTGCCAACCTACGACTTTCCTCGAAGACCTGGCCGCGGCCACGCCCGCGCCAGGCGGCGGCTCGGCGGCCGCATACGCTGGAGCGCTGGCCGCCGCGCTGGTGGCCATGGTGGCGCGCTTGACGATTGGCAAGAAAAAATACGCTTCGGTTGAGGCGCAGATGACCGAAATCCTGAATCAGGCCGAAAAACTGCGCGCTGACCTGACCGCGGCCGTGGACGAAGATTCCGCCGCCTTCGAGGGCGTGATGGCCGCCTTTAAACTGACCACGGAGACAGCCGGGCAGGAAACCTTGCGCAATCAGGCCATCGAAGAGGCGACAAAGACCGCCGCCCAGATTCCACTAAAGGTGGCGCAAAAGGCTGTCACTGTGATGGCGCTGGCTGAACGCGCCGCCGCCCTCGGCAACCTGAATGCCATCACGGATGCCGCTTCCGCCGCAGCCCTGGCGCGGGCCGCATTGAGCGCGGCCGGTTACAACGTCCGCATCAACGTTGCCAGCCTGAATGATCGGGTTGCAGGCGATTCCTTCCTGAACCAACTGCATGCCCACGAAGAACGCGCTGCCAGTCTCGAAAAAGCCATCCAAAAAACGCTGAACGAACGGGGCAGGTTATCGCTGACATGAAAATAAGCGCGTTAGTCACGTTGAGCCTGCTGCTGGCAAGCTGTACCCTGAGAATGGACGGCGCTTCGACGCCGCGCCCTGACCTGACGGCCACATCGTCCCGATGTCCTTGCGGGAGGACAGGCCCTGAGGCCACACTCACAGCCAGCCAACGACCGGCGACAGAAGTTCCCGTCAGCGCGTCTCCCTCTCTCCCTGTCACCCCAGCCCCCGCCCTCCCCAGCCCCACTGCTCCGGCCTGCGATCCGACAATCACCTATTGCATCGAGAGCGGTCACTTCCTGTTGGAGCGTCCCATTGCGCTGCCCGCAACCATGACAATAGATCCCAGTTATCCTTATGGCAGCACGCAAAATGGGACGCGCCAATCGCATCACGGCGTGGAATTCTACAACGCTTCCGGCACACCTGTGCTGGCCGCCGCGGATGGAGTTGTGATCGTCGCCGGGGATGATAAAGAAGGGGCAACTTTCAGCCCCTGGCCGAATTTCTATGGTAACTTAATTGTCCTTGAACACCGCCTGCCGGGCATCAACCAGCCAGTATATACACTGTACGGACACCTGTCCAAAATCGAGGCACAGAGTGGCCTAAATGTCCGCGCCGGGGAGAAGATCGGTGAAGTCGGCGCGAGCGGCGCGGCAATCGGCAGCCACTTGCACTTCGAAGTCCGCCTGGGAGAGAACAATTACGATTCCACCCGCAATCCTGTACTCTGGCTTAAACCCTTGCGCGGTGAGGACAGCAATCCCTATGGCTTGATTGCTGGGCGTTTCATGGATGCGCAAGTCAATCCCCTTCACTATTCCAATCTCAACGTACAATACTTCCCGGATGTCAGCGCGCCGCAAGCCGCTGCATATCCGCTGGAAACATACGCCCCCGAAAACCACCCGCTCCGCGGGGATGACCGCTGGCGCGAAAACTTCGCTCTGGGCGACCTGCCGGCCGGTCACTACCGCATCAGTTATATCTGGGGGGGTGTTTTATACGAAAGATGGGTTGAAGTACAGCCCGGCAAATTGACCATTGTGACATTTATCGTCAAATAAGAAAACGGTGTGTTTCAAATGAGTTGAAGTAAGAACGTCCCGAAGGTTTTGATGAGAAAATTTGATCGTTTATTGCCAACCTTCGGGACGGTTTCAACTGAAATGAAACACACCCATAAGAAAAGGAGACTACCTCATGGGCTTGAAACCCGATCACTGGATCCGCAAAATGGCGCTTGAACAGAGGATGATCGAGCCGTTCATCGAAGGCCAGGTGCGCAATGGCGTCATCTCGTACGGCGTCTCGTCCTACGGCTACGACATCCGCGTCGCCGATGAATTCAAGATTTTTACCAATGTTTATTCCGCTATTGTTGACCCCAAGAACTTCGACCCGAAGTCCATGGTGGATTACAAGGGCGAGGTGTGTGTCATCCCGCCTAATTCCTTCGCCCTGGCGCGGACGATAGAATATTTTCGTATTCCCAGGAATGTACTTACGATCTGCCTCGGAAAAAGCACGTACGCGCGTTGTGGAATCCTGACGAATGTGACTCCCTTCGAGCCGGAATGGGAAGGCTACGTCACCCTGGAAATCAGCAACACTACGCCGCTGCCCGCCAAGATCTACGCCAACGAAGGCATCGCCCAGGTGTTGTTCTTCGAGGCCGACGAGGAATGTGAAATCTCTTACGCGGATAAGAAGGGCAAGTACCAGGGGCAACAGACTATTGTGTTACCGCGGTTATGACGACCGAGTAGGCCTTCGGCAAACCATAGCGCGGTTTCCAGCCGCAACCGAAGTAAGTCGGATTGGCAATCCGATCTACTAATTGTGCGGATCGCGCAAATGTTAGCGAGTAATACCACAAATGCTGGACGGTAGATAGAAAACCGAGGCCGGCTACAGCCAGCCTCGGTTTTTCGTATGCGCTCTACGATCTACACTCTATTGTTGTCATACTCCTTCACATCCTCAACCGCCTTATTGACGTTCACAAAAGGCAGGATGATCAAACCCATCACGAAGAAGAAAATTAGCGAAAGGATGGCCGGGCGCAGGCTGCCAAACATCTGATTGACCAGGCCAAAGAGCAGCGGGCCAATCCAGGATGTGCCGCGTTCGCTGACTTCGTAGAAGGCGTAATATTCGGCTTCCTTGCCCCGCGGAATCATCTGGGCGAACAGGCTGCGACTGATCGCCTGTGAGCCGCCCAGGACCAGGGCGATGCACGCGCCGAGGATCCAGAATTCCAGCACCCGGCTCTCGCCTTTCATGCCGCCATAGGCATAAGTCACCACGCCAGCCCAGATGACCAGGCTGATCAGGATGGAGCGTTTGGCGCCCACCCATTTCGCCAGCTTGCCCCAGAAAAGCGCCCCGAAGAAAGCCACGAACTGGATCATCAGGATGATCATCGTCAGCGTACTCTGATCCAGTTCGATGCCGCCGCGGATCAGCGGCGCGGCCGCAAAGGTGGCCGAGACGGCGATGACCGTCTGGATGCCGTCATTGTACAGGAAATAGGCGAGCAGGTATTTGAGCGTCTCCGGGAAATTCTTTACTTCTTTCAGCGTTTTAACCAACTGCTTGAAACCGACGCGGACATAAGTCTCGCCCTGCGGGAGCGGGCGCGCCGCTTGGCGCGTACGCAGCCGCGTCCAAGTCATGAACGACCAGCCTAACCACCACAAGCCGGCTGTCATCAGGTTAATGCGGATGGCCAGGCCGGTCGGCACACCCAATTTTTCATGCAGCAGATAAAAGGCCAGGTTGAAGACAAGCAACAGGCCGCCGCCCAGATAGCCCATCGCCCAACCATAGGACGAGACGCGGTCGCGCTGGTCTTCGCTGGCGATATCGGGCAGGTAGGAATTGTAAAAAACAATCGCCGCCCCAAAAGCCAGGTTGGCGATGATAAAGAGCAGCCCGCCCAGCCACCACAGACTGCCAGAAACAATGAACAAAGCAATCGTCGCCAGCGCGCCGATGGTTGCAAACAGGCGCATCATCTGCTTGCGCAGGTGCGAGTAATCCGCGATCGCGCCCAGGATGGGCAGGAAAAGCACCTGTAAACCGACTGAGAGCGATACGCAGTAAGGCAGGAACGAATCGGGCGCAATCGGGATGCCCGCCAGCCGCGCCATGCCATCCGGGTAGGACTTGGCCGCCGCGGCGGCCAGGGAGGCCAGGTACGGGCCGAGAAAGACCGTCCCAACCGTGGTGCTGAAAGCCGAATTGGCCCAGTCGTACATGGCCCAGCCGAATATCTCTTTCTTGTCATTCACCATTGGGCGTGCAGACGCCATTGCCATAAAAGCCTCCCCTGATGTAATTTGATAGAGTAAACCCCGCGCCGGCGCGGGCATTGCTACGATTATACAGCCATTATGGTAGCTGCTCTGCATAGCATAGTAGAAGCAGCTACCATGATGCCATGATAAAATAGGGTCTGGGCATTTTCCCCGCCCCACACTCTAGCATCAAAAGAGGAGCTCATGCACGAAGGTGCGCTGACTGAAGACCTGTTCGAACACGTACTCATCCATGCGCGGGAAGCCAACGCCCGCCGCGTGACGCGCGTCAAAGTGACCATCGGCGCGCTTGCGGACGCCACGCCTGATTCCATTAAATTCTATTTCGACGCGCTCGCGCCCGGAACCCTGGCCGAGGGCGCCGCGCTGGAATTCGAGTCCGCGCCCGGCGCGGCTCATTGCCGCGCCTGCGCCAAGGAGTTCGAGATCGCGGAACTTTACGCCGCCTGCCCGGATTGCGGCGCGTTCCCGCTCAAAGTCACCCGCGGGAACGGCGTCTACCTTTCCAGCCTCGAGGTCGAAACTGATGACAACAGGCAAGAGCATATCCATGAGTGAATTGTCATTGCGAGCAGCGTTCCCTTCGAAGAACACTCAAGGCATGCTTTGCTGCGAAGCAATCCCCTGATATGCAAGGAGATTGCTTCGTCGCTTCGCTCCTCGCAATAACACATGAAATTAGAGGTGCAATATGTGTCTCGGCATACCCGCGAAAGTAATTGAATTGTACGAAACCAACGGCATGAAAATGGCCAAGGTGGACTTCGGCGGCGCTCTCAAAGAAGCCTGCATGGAGTACCTGCCCGAAGTTAAAGTCGGCGATTACACCATTATTCATGTCGGCTTTGGCCTCAGCATCCTCGACGAAAAAGAAGCCTTCGAGACGATGGAATTGCTGAGGCAGATTGACGCGCTGGGGGAGGAGTAAGCGTAAAACGTGAAACGTGAAACGTAAATTACGTTTTACCGAGTAGGCCTTCGGCGCATTACGTTTTACACCCTACGCTTGACGCCCAAGACTGGCAACCATGAAATACATCAACGAATACCGCGATGCGGACCTGACCCAAAAGCTTCTCGCCGACCTGCAGCGCACTGTCACTCGAACGTGGACGCTGATGGAAGTCTGCGGCGGGCAGACCCATTCCATCGTCCGCTCCGGGCTCGACCGGATGCTGCCGGCGGAGATCAACTTGGTCCACGGCCCCGGCTGTCCGGTCTGCGTGACGCCGCTCGCACTGGTGGACAAGGCCATCGCCCTGGCCTCGCGGCCAGAGGTGATATTTGCATCCTACGGCGACATGTTACGCGTGCCCGGCTCGACGCGCGACCTGTTCGCCGTCAAAGCTGCGGGAGGCGATATCCGCATCGTCTATTCCCCGCTCGACGCGCTCAAAATCGCCAAAGACAACCCCGACAAGATCGTGGTCTTCTTCGCCATCGGCTTCGAGACGACAGCCCCGGCGAATGCCATGGCGGTCGTACAGGCCAAAGCGCAAGGCATCCAGAACTTCGCCATGCTGGTCTCGCACGTGACCGTCCCGGCCGCGATCAACGCATTGATGCAATCGCCGGATGTCATGGTAGACGGCTTCCTGGCCGCCGGTCACGTCTGCACGGTGATGGGTTACTGGGAATATGAGCCGCTGACCGAGATGTACAACACCCCCATCGTCGTGACAGGCTTCGAACCGGTGGACATCCTGCACGGGATTATGGAATGCGTCAGGATGTTGGAAGCAGGCAAGGGCGAGGCGTCGCCCCGCTGCGCAAGCCGAGGGGTGCGGAATGCATACGCCCGTTCTGTTACAAGAGACGGGAACAGAGCGGCGCAGGCCGTCATCCAAAAGGTCTTCGAGATATGCGACCGCGCCTGGCGCGGCATCGGGATTATCCCGCAGTCTGGATACCGGTTGAGAGAAGAATTCGCCTTTTACGACGCCGAAAAACGTTTCCCGGAGGTACAGACAATCGAGACAAAAGAATCGCCGCTGTGCATCAGCGGGCAGGTGCTGCTGGGCGTCAAGAAACCCAACCAGTGTCCGGCCTTCGGCAAAGAATGCACCCCGCAGAATCCGCTCGGCGCGACGATGGTCTCGGCGGAGGGAGCTTGCGCGGCGTATTACCGGTATGGACGATACGGATGACAGATAAACCCAACTTCCTCAGCTGGACCTGCCCGCGTCCGTTGCAAAATTACCCCACCATCGTGATGGGGCATGGCAGCGGCGGGAAAATGATGGCGGATTTGATCGAGCATCTCTTCGCACTGGCGTTTGATAACGAATTGCTGGCGCAAATGGGCGACGCGACAGCCATTAGCGGATGGCAGGTGGCAGATAGCAGCCATCAGCCATCGGCCATCGGCCATCAGCCATTCGCCATCAGCCATCAGCAAATTGCTTTTACCACCGATTCCTTCGTCGTCAGCCCGCTCTTCTTCCCCGGCGGGAACATCGGCGAACTGGCGGTGTACGGTACGGTCAACGATCTCGCCATGCGCGGGGCGAAGCCGCTCTATCTTTCGGCTGGCTTTATTTTGGAAGAGGGGTTGCCAATGGAGACGCTGGGCCGTATCGTGAACTCGATGGCTGCGGCCTGTAAAACGGCGGGCGTGAAAATTGCAACCGGGGATACCAAAGTAGTGCAAAGGGGACACGGCGACGGGCTGTACATCAATACCTCCGGCATCGGCGTCATCCCAGAAGGTGTGGACATTGCCCCGCAAAACGCCCGTCCCGGCGACGTGGTACTGGTCAGCGGGACGATGGGCGATCACGGCATGGCGATCATGTCAGTGCGGGAGGGCCTGCAATTCGAGACGACCATCCAGAGCGACACCGCGCCGTTGAATGGGTTGGTCGAGGCGATGCTGGCGGCGGGCGTAGTCCAGGGCGGGCGCAAGGCCGCGCCCCTACACTGTTTGCGGGATGCCACGCGCGGCGGACTGGCGGCAGTGCTCAACGAACTGGCTGAAGCATCGAATGTGGGCATCGAGTTCGATGAGCGAAAAGTACCGCTGCGCCTTGAAGTCAACGCGGCGTGCGAGATGCTGGGATTAGATCCGTTTTACGTGGCGAACGAGGGGAAACTGGTGGCGATTGTGGCCGCCGAGCAGACTGAGGCAATTTTGGAAATCATGCGCGCCCATCCCTATGGCAAGGATGCCGCCATTATCGGGAAAGTGGTGGAGGAGCACCCCGGCCTGGTGACAGCCAGGACAGCCATTGGCGGGATGAGGGTTGTGGATTTACCGGCGGGGGAATTGTTGCCGAGGATTTGCTGATGCGATAGACTTCCGAAGTCAAGGAGATCGGAAGTCTGTGATTCGCGCGACGACGGGAGTTCGTTTTGTTTCGAGGGGCATTATCCACATTTTTGCCCCGCCCCGACGAAAATTTTAATGTCATCATTCGTAGAGGGTGTGTTTCAAATGAGTTGAAGTAAGAACGTCCCGAAGGTTTTGCTGAGAAA
>JASEHI010000037.1 GCA_030018695.1 Anaerolineales bacterium | reverse complement strand
GCGTGTGCTACGGCTTGAGAATTTGCCGTCCTACGCCAAAATACAACTATCGAGTAAACAGGATTGTTTAATAAATAAAACCGCCCAACACCGCGTGTGCGGATAGGGCGGGGTTTCGCCTTCGCTGATTCAGCAAGGTTCTGGCTTTGGGATTTATGCGCCAAGTCCGCGCACTCCGCCCTAAAGGACAGGCAGGAGCAGGAGATGGTGAAGCGCGAGATCGAGGCGAAACCAGACTTCGGAAGTCTTTTAGAAGACTCCCCAATTGAAGCGAATTAAGGCAGACTTCCGAAGTCTTTCTTGGTAGAATTAAGACCTGACATGTCTCCGCGAAAGTCTGACGGATGCGCGCCTGCGTCCACGCGAGCGATTTGGTTAACGATGGCGCGGGTGAGACATGTCAGGTCTGAGTACGAAATGGTAAAGCGCGAGATCGAGTCAACGGATGGGGTGATAGACAGGTTGGTCGCTTCGCGTGAGTTGCCGCAGGGAGGTTGAGTGAGGAAGAGATAAGGATTGTGGAAGGGAAGAGCGGAGTATAATAACAGTGAGGAAAAATGGAATACAAAACTCTCTTAAGTGTTAACCGCATGAAAATCCTTGAGACGGCTGCCCGTTATGGAGCGTCTCATGTGCGCGTATTTGGTTCGGTGTCGCGCGGCACAGCAGATGAAGTCAGCGATATTGATTTCCTTGTGAACCTGGCTCCCGACCGAAGCCTGCTTGATCTAGGTGGCTTGCTTTACGAACTGAGTCAAATGCTTGGCGTGGAAGTGGATGTGGTTACAGAAGATGGACTACGTTCAAGAATTCGCGAGAGTGTCATGGCTGAAGCGGTGGAATTATGAGAGACGACCATCAGCGCCTAATGGACATTTTGGAGGCAATCGAGAATATCGAGCGATATATTCATTCAGAAAGCGATTCGCATACCTCGTCGCCGCGCTGCTCGTCTCCGTCAATTGGCTGACCTACATTTGGGCGGTCAACGCCGGTTTCATCGTCGAGACCAGCCTGGGCTACTATATCAACCCGCTGCTCAGTGTGCTGATGGGCGTGATTTTCCTGCGCGAACGCCTGCGCCCGATGCAGTGGCTTCCCATCGGGATGGCGGCAACGGGCGTGCTTTATCTGACCTTTGCCTACCGAGTAGGTGCTGCGCACGGCGCGCTGCCCTGGATTGCCCTGACGCTGGCGTTTTCCTTTGGTTTATACGGGTTGATCAAAAAAGTCGCGCCGCTCAATTCGCTTCACGGTCTGACATTGGAGACCGGTATTCTGTTCCTGCCCGCGCTGGGGTATCTGCTCTATGCCGAGGCGGCGAGAACGGCCGCGTTTTTGCACACCGGCGCGGGGTCCGCTTTGCTGCTCATCGGCGCCGGCGCGGTGACGACGGTCCCGCTGCTGTTGTTCGCCTCGGCCGCGCAGCGCATCCCGCTCTCGCTGGTCGGTATCCTGCAATATATCGCCCCCACGCTGCAATTCCTGCTCGGTGTGCTGGTTTATCATGAGCCTTTTGACCAGGCGCATTTCATCGGTTTTAGTATTGTCTGGGCGGCGCTGATCATCTTCGGGGTGGAAGGATTTCTCGCCCGGCGCGCGCAGCCTGTCGCGGCGATAGCGGATTAACCAATGCGGTATAATCTAGCGAAATCGTTTTTATAACAGGAGGAAGTTATGGCAAAGAAGAAACCAGGCGTGATCGCCATTCTTACCGGCGGCGGCGACGTGCCGGGCCTGAATCCGGCCATCCGGGCGGTGACGATCCGTGCTTTGCGGGAGGGGTATCAGGTTATCGGCATCCGCCGCGGCTGGGCCGGCGCGCTCGAAACCATCCGGGAGAAAGATGCCGATAACAGCGCAAATTTTCAAATTCTGAGCGAAGAAATCGTCAACCGGGCCGGACGCACCGGCGGTACATTCCTGCACACCTCACGCACCAAACCGAGTAAAGTCAAGAAGAGCGAAGTGCCTGTCCACTTGAAGGATAAGTATACCGACGAAGTGAACGACCTGACCGCAGAGGTGTTGAAGAATCTGGATTTTATGGGTGTGGATTACCTGGTCCCGATTGGCGGCGACGACACGCTCAGCTATGGAGTGCGCCTGTACCAGGAGGGGGTCAAAGTGGTCGCCATTCCGAAGACGATGGACAACGATGTGCCCGGCACCGATTATTGCATCGGATTTAGTACCTGCGTTACGCGCACGATCTCATTGACCAACGCCATGCGCACCATCGCCGGCTCGCACGAGCGTTTCCTGGTGCTGGAAGTCTTCGGGCGTTACGCCGGCTTCACGGCCATGCTGCCGACGATGGCCGGCGCGGCGAATCGTTGTGTCATCCCTGAGCATAAGTTCAATATCGAGCGGCTGGCTGAACTGCTGGTTTACGATCGTAATCGCAACCCCAGCCATTATTCGGTGGTGCTTGTCTCGGAAGGGGCGATGTTCGAGGGCGGTGAGATGATCTTCACCGACCATTCGACAGATGCCTATGGTCATGCCAAGTTGGGCGGCATCGGCGACGCGGTTTCGGTCCGGCTCAAGGACCTCTCTGCGAAGTACAATAATGGCCGGACGGTGGATGTCATCAACCAAAAACTGGGTTACATGGTGCGCGGCGGCGATCCGGACGCGATCGACTCAATCGCCCCGATGGCCTTCGGCAACCTGGCGCTCGACCTGATTCTGAAAGGTATCCATGGCCGTTTGGTTGTCTTGAAGAACGGTCGTTATGACAATGTTCCATTGGATGTGGTCACGAAGATCAAGAAGGTTGTGGACGTGAAACAATTCTACAACACCGAACGCTACCGCCCGATCTACGAGAGCTTCGAGATGAAGCCGCTGTTCATCATGACCAGCGAGTAGAGGATGCCATAAAAGCAACCAAGTAAACAAGAACCCGGTTTCTCGAAGAAACCGGGTTCTTTAGAGGGATCAGGCTCTGGCGGCTGCCAGCTCGACCTGGGTGTACTTCAAGCGTTCAAGGACAGCCTGGGCGATGTTGCGCATCAGGGTGTAACCCAGCTTGCAATCCACTTCCATCAGCGCGCGCAGGGCGTTGGCGTCTATTTCGATGACTTTGATCGGGGCTGTGCTCCTGGCTGTTGAGATGAATTTGTAAGGCTCGATCATGGAAGAGACGCCGAGCACTTCACCGGGTGCGATTGACCCGACCAGGATGTTGGCAACCGCGCCCTCGCCGCCGCCGCTATAGATCAAGTCCATATCCCCTTCGAGCAGCAGCCATAACTTGGTTGCAGGCATATCTTCCTTGAGCAGCAGGGTGTCCTTAGAGAAGGTCTTTTCTTCGGCGATCATGGCAATCGCTTTAAGTTGCTCATCTGTTAACGGCCCGAAGAAAGGGTTTCGGCGGAGAATTTCATGGGAAATCATATCTCTCTCCTTGTGAGTAGAGCGGGATTCCAATCCCGCTGCCAGGGAAACTGTTTTTCGGCGGGTAAGCCCCCTTCGGGGGTGCTTCGCGAATACCCGCCCTACTTGTTGAGTAGTTCCATCACCTTTGCAACCGCTAACGGCACGGCCGCCTCGACCGGGGGCGATAGTTTTTCGGAGAAGTCGTATACGTTTTCGGCTTCGATGGCGACTATGGTAACCTGATCCTCCTCGGGCAGGGGAATGTCCATGCTGCGGCCCACGTCGAGCGCGGTGCGCAGGGAGGTATCGTGTGCGGCGGTCGAGTGACCGGCTGAAAGGTTCGGCAGTTCGTTGAGCGGGAAGGTCGTCACGCTCCCTATCGGTCTCTGGCCAGTGAAGATGGCGTCAATCAGGATGACGCGCTCATAGCCGGTCAACCGTTCCATCAGGCTCAATCCGCCGAGGGAAAAGCAGTCCACTTCGATGGCTGATGGCGGAGGGCGGATGGCGGATGGTTGATGGCCGATGGCTGATGGTTTGTCGCTATCTGCTATCAGCCGATTCACCTCCTCTGCAACTCTCCAGCCGACGCCGTCGTCGCCGAGGATGGGGTTGCCGAGACCGATCACGATAGTTTTCATGGTCAGATAGTCGCATAGTCTGAAAGTCAGATAGTCGAATAGTCTGATAGTCAGATAGTCTGATGGTCTGTTCGTCTGATGGTCGAATAATTTTCCAGACGGAGACGATGCGGCGGCAGACTATCCGACCATCAGACTGTGAGACTATAAGACTACGAGACTATCTGACTATTTGACTAATCAACGAACTGCTTCAACACCTGAACTGGGTTGCCTTGCGCGTCGCGAATGGTGATTTCGAGCGGCATTTGGCCGGGCAGGGAGTGTGTGGCGCAGCCAAAGCAGGGGTCGTAGGCGCGGAAGGCCATTTCGACCATGTTCAGCAAAGGTTCCGTGACGACCGTTCCCTTCTTGATCAGACTGCTGGCGGCTTTGTTGATTGACATGCTGATCGGCGCGTAGTTATTGGTGGTGCCGACGATCAGGTTGACCTTGGTCACCACGCCGCGCTCGTCGGTCCAGTAGTGGTGGGTCAGCGTGCCGCGCGGCGCTTCGACGATACCCACGCCCTCGGTCGGTTTCTCGGTCGGGATGGCGTGGAAGTTCGGCGAGGTGATCTCCGGATCGGTGACCAGTTCCACCCAGCGCTCGGCAGCATAAAGAAGCTCGATCAGGCGCGCCCAATGGGTGGCGAGGCGTTGATGCACCGGCTTACCGCCCAGGGTCTTGTACATCTTGTCGTGCTCTTCCTGGGCGCGCGGGGTGGCCATGCCGTCTGCGGCGTTGAGGCGCGAGAGCGGCGTGGCGCAGTAGACGCCCGAGTCCTTGCCATCCGTGAAGCCCTTCCAGCCGACTTTCTTGAGATACGGGAACTTGAGATAGGTCCAGGGTTCGACGTGTTCGGCGATGTGCTCGGCGTAATCCTTCGGGGAGTACTTGACGAATTCCTTGCCGTCAGGCCCCACCACGCGGACTTTGCCGTCGTAGAAGTTGACCTTGTTGTTCTCGTCCACGAGACCCATATAGTAAGTCTGGTGGGTGTAAACGTCGCCCAGGATCAAGTCCACGTAGGCCTTGTTGCCCAGCACAACGTCAGCGAAGAGTTTGAGGCTGAAATGGGCGAACTCGATTGCCCATTTGCCCATCTCTTCGATTTCCTTGCGCTGTTCTTCGGTGATGCCCTTGGTCAGGCCGCCGGGGATGGAGGTGCAGGGATGCACCTTGCGCCCGCCAATCATTTCGACCACGGTATGCCCGTATTTGCGCATCTGGATGACCTTGCCGCCGATTTCCAGCCCCACTTTGTGGATGACACCCAGGATGTTGCGTTCGGCAACCGGCGCATCCGGACCCATGACGAAATCGGGGCCAGCCAGGGCATAGAAGTGGGTGGTGTGGTCGGTGCAATAGAAGGCGCTGTAGAGCAACTCGCGCAGCATCTTACCGGTGCGCGGCACGTCCACATGATAGACGGCGTCAGCAGCCTTGGCAGCCGCCATGTGGTGCGCCTCCGGGCAGACGCCGCAGATGCGGTTGGTCAGCAGGGGCATTTCCTCCACCGGCCTCCCCACGCAGAAACGCTCGAAGCCGCGCAGTTCGGGGATCTGGAAGTAAGTGTTGGCGACATTGCCATCATCGTCCAGGAAGATTTCGATCTTGCCGTGGCCTTCCAGCCGGGTGATCGGGTCAATCGTGATTCGTTGTGTCATAGTTTCCTCCGTTAACGTTTGAACGTTGTAACGTTTGAACGTTCAAACGTTCGAACGTTGGAACGCGGATTTACCCGCTTTGAGCAGCGATCCGGCCAGGTTGAAGCGATAGAACTGTCCAGCCGGGTCAACCAGACCGTCCAGTATGCGGTCAATTTCCGCCGGATCGTTGGCATCAATGACCGAAGCGAAGGCGGATACCAGCCGTGCGCCGTAGTCAATCACACCTTCCGCCGGGCCGTAGCATCCGATGCACTGCGCGCCGGCTGTCGGGCAGCGGGCGTCACAGCCGGAACGCGTCGCCACGCCGTTGCAGGGGATGCCCTGTTCGAGCAGGCACAATTCAGGGTCAGCGTGCATTAACTGGATGCGGCTGAATTCTTTGATCGTCTTGACGTTGCGTGTGCGCTTGCACTCGTCGCAAACAGTGGAATTGCCCGCGCCGATGGTCGCACCCTTGGGCGGTAATTCAGCCTTGCCCTGCAATACCTGGACGACCAGGTCAATCACCGCGCCGATCTGGTGCGATTCGGGCGGGCAGCCAGGCATGTAGTAATCCACGTCCACGACCGAATCGAGCGTCCTCAAGACGGGGTAAAGGGTCGGAATGTGGATTTCGCCTTCCGGCATCTGGTATGAGGTCTGCGGCCGGATCCCTTGCGGATTGTCCGTCGAGATGGTGCTGAAAGCGGTTTCGACGATTTCGTTTATCGGGCTGAAGTTGGCCAGGCCGGGGATGCAGCCCTCACAGGCACATGATCCAAAGGCGACCAAAATCTTGGATTTCTTGCGCAGCAAGTGGGCGATGTGCTCATTCTCGTCGTTGCGGATGCCGCCGTTGAAGAGGGTCAGCAAAATCGAGCCGTCCTCCATGGCCTCCACATCTTTGTACTTGGCGTCCATGGCGACCGGCCAGAAGACGACATCGAAATTGGCATCCACGTCCAGGATTTTCTCGTGGATATTCAAGACGGCAATCTCACAGCCGCCGCAAGAGGCCGCCCAGTACATTGCGAATTTTGGCTTGCTCATGCGTGCACCTCCTCCATGATGGGTGTGGATACGCTTTCCAGGTTCTTCGCGGGCCAATCAAGCGGCCCGAGGGCGCGTACTTCTTCGACATACTTGTTGACGGTATCGGCAAAGATGGCGCCTTCGGCTGCGCTGGCCCAGACCAGTTTCAGGCGTCCGGGTTCGATGCCCATCTGGGTCAGCACCCGCTTGAGCAAATGGAAGCGGCGCAGGGCCTTGTAGTTTTGTTCGACATAGTGGCAGTCGCCCGGGTGGCAGCCCGAGATCATCACCGCGTCGGCTCCGCCAACAAAGGCTTTAAGCACGAAGGTCGGATCCAGACGCCCGGAACACATCAGCCGGATCAGGCGGATGTTGGGCGCGTATTTCATGCGGGCAGTGCCGGCCATGTCGGCCGCGCGGTAACTGCACCAGTTGCAGGTGAAGCCGATTACTACGGGTTCAAAAGTTTCAGTCATAGTTGTCTCCTGTTACGTGTTGCGTATTGCGTGCTGCGTGAGGTGAACGGAACACGCAACACGTATCACGCTGGAACAGCCTCCAATTGCCTGATATTGAGCAGCAATAGCCCCTCGATCTGCGAGAGGATTTGCTCGTTGCTGAATCCAGTGCCGCTGATGGCGCCAGCCGGGCAGGCCGCCACACAGGTGCCGCAACCCTGGCACAATGCCGGATTGATCTCAGACACCTTTTTATCCTCGAGGTAGAGAATGGCGCTGAAGGGACACAGGTCATTGCAGATGCGGCAGCCGGAGCAATGCTCTTCGATCACGGTGGCGCGGACGGGTTCGAGGGAGATCTCTTTTTGTTGGATCTTACCCAACACCCGGGCGGCCGCGGCTGCACCCTGCGCCACGCTGGCCGGGATATCCTTCGGGCCTTGTGCGCAGCCGGCGATGTAGATGCCATCCGTCATCGTCGCCACCGGGTCCAGCTTCGGGTGCCGCTCGATGTACCAGGCGTCGGCGCTGCACGAGATGCCGAACAGCTTGCCGACTTCTTTGGCGTCGTGGCGCGCCTGGATGCCGGCCGAGAGAATGACCATATCCAGCGGGATGCGGCGCTGCTTGCCGATCAACGTATCCTCGACCTGGACGATCAGCTTGCCCTCTTCTTCCGGTATGCGCGCCAGGTTGGTCACCTCGGCGACCTTACCGCGCACGAAGTGCGTCCCCTCTTCGAGCAGGCGCTGATAAAACTCTTCGTAGCCTTTGCTGGGGGTACGCATGTCAATGTAGAAGTTGTAGACTTCCGCGCCGGTGCGCTCGTGCACCAGGTGGGCAAATTTCAGGCTTTGCATACAGCAGATGGCCGAGCAATAAGGATTGTAATTCTGGTCGCGGCTGCCCACGCAATGCACGATTCCAACCGCTTTCGGAACGGTCTTGCCATCCCGCAAGACGATGTTCCCGCCCGTCGGGCCGGCCGCGTTGCCCAGGCGCTCGAACTCCAGGCTGGTGTAGACGTTTGCCAGCCTGCCGTAGCCATACTGAGGCATACGCCGCACGTCAAACAGGTCGTAGCCGGTCGCCAGGATGATATTGCCAACCTGGACGGTGATTTCCTCGTCCTGCTGGTTGAAATCAATTGCGCCGGTCGGACAGAACTTCTCGCAGGCTTTGCAAGTGCCTTTCAGGAAGTAAGTGCAGTTCGGGGCATCAATGACCGGGTACTTGGGAACAGCCTGGGGGAATGGCGTGTAGATGACTTTACGGTTGCCCAGCCCGGCCTCGAAAACCTCGTCAACCACCTTCTTGGGGCATTTTTCCCAGCAGATACCGCAGCCGGTGCAGTCCTCGATCTTGACGTAGCGCGCCTTCTGCTTTATCGTGGCGACAAAGTTGCCGATGTACCCATCCACTTTCTGGACCTCGGACCAGGTCAGCAAAGTAATGTTGGGATGGTTGCCGACATCCACCATCTTTGGGGTCAGGATGCAAGCCGAGCAGTCCAGGGTCGGGAAGGTCTTGTCGAACTGGGCCATGTGCCCGCCGATGGAGGGTTCGCGCTCCACCAGATAGACGTGGAAGCCGGCATCGGCAATTTCGAGCGCGGCCTGGATGCCGGCGATGCCGCCACCGACGACCAGCGTATCCGGGTGGATGGGCACGCGCAGGGGTTCGAGCGCTTCGTGATGTTCGACGCGCGCCACGCCGCCCGAGAGGATAGCCTTGGCCTTTTCCGTGGCGGCGACTTTATCGGTGTGCACCCAGGAATCCTGCTCGCGGATCGAGACCAGTTCGCACAGGTACGGGTTCAAATCCGCTCCTTGGCAGGCATTGCGGAAGGTCTTTTCGTGCAGATGGGGCGAGCAGGCCGCGACCACAACCCGCGTCAGACCCTGTTCCTGGATATCTTTCTGGATCAGTTCCTGGCCCAGACTGGAGCACATGAACTTGTAATCGCGGGAGATGACGACGCCATTCGCGGCGAGTTTTTCTCCTGCCCACTGGCTGACGTCGGCGACATCCACTATACCCGCGATGTTTGTGCCACAGTGACAAACGTATACGCCAATTTTTTCACTCATAGGGTTCTCTCCTCTTAACTTACTGTACTTTGAGCAAGGGATAGCATCGAGGCTCCAACGCCGATTCGTTTTGGTTCGATGCCCAGTGCTATCCCCATGAGTTGCGTGAAGTACATCACGGGAATCGAGAAATCTGTACCGAATTCTCGGTTAACTTGACTCTGATACACTTCCACGTTGACGTTGCACATCGGGCAGGTGGTCGCGATCACATTCGCGTTATTCTTGACCGCATCCTGCAACAGCTTGTGGACCATGTCCAGAGCAGCTTTTCTGTTCGTGATGATCAATGAGCCGCCGCAACAGCGTGTTTTGGAAGCATATTCTATTGGCTCTGCGCCCAGCGCTGAAAGGAGGCCCTCGAAGTATTGAGGGTTCTCGACATCTTCTTTGGCCTTCCTCGGCCGCACAAGCTGACAGCCGTAATAGGGTGCCACGCGCAGGCCTTTCAGCGGGTTCGAGACCTTTTTCTGGATCTCCTCTATTCCCACATCCTCGATGAACACCTCGATCAAGTGCCGCACCTTCATTGTTCCATTAACGTGCAAATTGTCCGCTTCAAGCGCGTAATTTATGTGTTCGGCCAGGTCGGCATCTTTTTGGAGGTAGGAGTTTGTGAAGTACGCATTCTTGTAACACGCGCTGCATGGGGCGACGAAATCTTGCAGGCCGCTCTTTTCGGCGATGGCCAGGTTCCGAGAGACCAGCGTGTAGGCCAGCAATTCATCTACGGGGAAGTAAGCGGTCGCGCCGCAGCAGTTCCAATCCTCGAGTTCCTTGAGTTCCAGGCCCAATTCGCGTGAGACCTCGAGTGCAGAAATGTGATAGTTCTTCCCCAAGCTTTCGAGCGAGCAACCCGGGTAATAGGCATATTGCTTCATTTTGTCTCTCCTATCGGGATGATCCTTCTCACCATCCGCTGGAGGTTCTTGAGTCTCTTGACTTTCTTCGGGAGCAAGGGCATTTTCCCGCTCAGAACCAGGCCGGTGGCCATCAGACCTTCCTGGACGATGTCGCGCGCGCTGAATTTGGGCAGGTAGGTGGCTGCCAGGAGCGGTTCGAAGGATCGCCCGGAGTTTACGATCATCTTCACGAAGCTTTCAGAGAACTCGGGTCCGATCAAGCCCTCCTGGAATTCGCCTTTCCACATCGAATAGCGCTTCAGCGCGTACATCATATCCGCGATATCAATCCCGGCCGGGCATCTCACGCTACAGTGATAACAGGAAGCGCATGTCCAGTAAGTGTTGCTGGCCAGCACTTCTTTCTTGAAGTCTGCGCTGATCAAACCGATAATTTCACGCGGCGAATTGTCCATGAACTCAACCGCCGGACATGACCCTGAACAAGTGCCACATTGCAGGCAGTCCTTGATCGGCTTCCCGTGGCTGGCATACATGATATTTTCGATTTCTTTGCTGAAAGAAAGTTCAACAGCCATAGATTATCTCCTGTTACTTCTTTGCCTGTGATTTTTTCTCTTCGGCCATTTTCAGCAAGGCACTTACCTTTTCCAAGAGAAGCTTGGGTTCTACTGGTTTCTCGACCAACTCGTCGAGTTCGACAAAGTGGGGGTGGACAGGCTGGCCGGGGAAGAGAAAAGCGATCTGTTCCCGGATGCCGGTGATGATCAAGACTGGCAGTTCCCTTAATTTTGGATCCTTTCTCAGCTTCCGGGCAAGTGCAATACCCTCTGCACCGCGGCCCATCATGATATCGAGCAGTAGCAGATCGTACTGCTTGGATTGCAGGGCCTGAAACCCATCCTTGGGGTTGTAGGCCACATCCACGCTGTATTCGGCCTTCTCAAGGACAGATCTGATCCCGGCAACATAATCGGGGTCATCATCTATTATGAGCAACTTCGTTTGAGTGTTCATCGCATAGCTCCTTCGCTTTTTTAGGATAACGGCATTCAATAAAATACATGGGTTGTTGTTTATTGAACTGGTAAACGGATTGTAAATGTACTCCCTTTACCCAATTCGCTTTCCACTGAAATCGAGCCATTGTGGGCTTCGATAATGCGCTTGGAGATGGCTAATCCCAATCCGCTGCTTTTTTCAACGACCGGGCCGGTATTACCGGTATAGAAATCCTCAAAGATATAAGGGAGATCTTCTTTCGATATGCCAATCCCGGTGTCTGTGATCGAGATGAACAGGCTGTTTTCTTTTTCTTCAGCCTTTATCGTTATTCGACTTCCGACCCGGGAAAACTTGATCCCGTTTCCGAGAATATTTCCAATAACTTCCACCAGGGTGCCTTCATCTCCACTGACGAGACTCAATGGTTCTTGAACTGATGAAACGAGTTGGATGTCTTTGCGCTTTGCCTGGGGTTGAACATTCTCGATCGCCTTGGAAATCACAGTCGCTATCGAAGCAGGTTTAAAGTTCTCCTGAAGCTTCTTCACGTCCACCGAAATCACACGCAGCCAGGTATGAATGAGGTTGATAAGATCGTTGATCTTGACCTTCATCCGTTCGATCTTGCTTTTTTGTTCTTCGCTGAGCTTGTCCGAGAGTTCATCCTCCAGCACAAACAGATTCTGCTGCACCGCGCCCAGGGGAGACTTTAGTTCATGAGAGACAATGGCGGCAAAATTCTCTCTCAGCATTTCTTTTTCCCTGCGCAGGGAAATGGTTTCTAAAACCAATCTCCTTCTATCCAGTCCTCGCTGAGTGATCAAACGGAATTCGTCCGGGCCGAATGGTTTTGGCAGGAAGTCGTAAGCGCCGTTCTTCATCGCTTCAACGGCCGAACTGACAGTCGCATAGCCGGTAATGACGATGGTCACGATGTTTGGATCGCGATCACGGATCTTTTCAAGCACCTCCAAGCCCGGAATCCCGGGCATTTTCAGGTCAACAAAGACCAGGTCAGGTTGGAATTCCCCTACAAGCTCCAACCCAAGTTTACCGTTGTTGGCGGTGGCGAGCTGATAATTACCGCTTCCCAATATTAGCGTGCAAGAATCTAAAATCACTTCCTCGTCGTCAATAATCAGTATCTTAAATTTCTTGCCCATCTTCTACCGCCTCTTTGTCTACCATCACCGGCAGTCTCACAATAAAGCTCGTTCCCTTACCTGGCTCGCTCTCCACAGTAATCGTACCTTTGTGTTCTTTGATGATCCCGTAGCAAATGGCTAAACCTAATCCATGTCCGCCATCCTTGGTGGTGAAGAAGGGATCGAAAATCTTATCCAAATTATCTTTGGCGATCCCTGGACCAGTGTCTGCGAACTCCACATCTATGAAATTCTTCTCTTGATCGAACCTGGTTGTTATCGTCAACTGCCCATTGCCTTCCATCGCTTCGGCGGCATTGAGGATCATGTTCATGAACACGCGTTCGATTTGCGAGGGATCAATGACAGCCAGCGGAAGATCTATTTTTCGATTGCTTTGGATGTGAATATTATGAAATAAGGCTTGATTTTCTACCAGTGAAACGCACTCGATCAAAATTGAGTTGACATCACATAATGCCTTGTCGGGTTTCTTTTGGCGGGCAAAATCCAATAATCCACGGATGATTTCTTTGCAGCGATTCGACTGCGCAACGATTTTTCTCAGAAAATCTCCGCTCGCGTCCTCGGCGGTTGTATTTTCCAGGAGCAGGTGAGAATAGGTGACAATGCCTGTCAGCGGATTATTCAATTCGTGAGCCACGTTGGCAGCTAATTGTCCGATAAGCGCCAATCTCTCAGACTCCATCAGTTGGCTTCGGGTGAGATCTTTTAGCTTTTCATCCCGTTCTTTGAGCGCAGAAGCCATCTTGTTGAAAGTGCCTGCCAACTCACCCAATTCATCGCTGGAGATAGTCCCTACTCTCGCGTCCAGATTGCCGCGCGCGATTTCTCTGGAGGCCAGGGCTAACCTGTTAATGGGAACAGAGATATTTCGAGAAAGAATATAGGACAGCAGCATTGATACCAGCACACCCACGAAGGCGATGAGTAGAAAGACAAGGATGGTTTGCTCTTTGATGTCCAGATATCTTTGTTCCAAAATGCCCACGTAGCGGATGCCGATAACCCGGTGATTGATATCGCGGATGGGTTCGTAGGCTGTGATGTACCAGTTGTTGACGACAAAAGCGCGCCCGATGTAGGGCTTGCCTTTTATTATTACCTGATCATATACTATTTCGCTTCCACGTGTTCCGATTGCCCTGGAGCCGTCCGCGTTTTTAACATTTGTCGAAATTCTTACATCGTCTTGAAAAATGGTTGCCGTCCCGATGTCTTTGCCTTCGTATTTCATACCCTCGAAGACGGTTTGTTTTATCTCGTCAACAATAGCATGGTTCCTGTTGAGCAAGACGCCGCCGTATAAGACCCCGATAAATTTATTCTGATAGTCGAATATCGGGGCTGCGGCCTTCAACATCATCCCGGCTGTTTCCTCGGTCTCATTTCTCACTCTTGCCATCGGCGTGTCAATAAACTTGAAGCAGGCCTGTTCGGCCAGCAGTGGGGATTCCCGGCGTAATTCCTCGCCAGATACAATCATAGTCGCTGCAACAGGCGCCTTTCTACTTATTACCACTGAAACAAGTTCATCGTAATCGTTGCCATCCTCGGAGCTGTCCGGATTGCTGGCTCGAAAAAGAATATTGCCGCTTGCATCTGTGAGCGTCAGTATATCAAGCCCTTCTCTTAGCCTGACTCTAGACAACTCCTGGGTGGCCGGGTCCAATTTTCCGGCGGTCATTGCATCGGTAAGAAAAAAACGGCCAGCGGTCAATCGGACTACATCGTTAATGCGTTCCAGCTCGCTCTGATAAATTTCTCTGGCGGAATTAAGATCATGACGAACTTTATCTTGCGCTTCTGCCACGATGCGGTTACTGATCAGTTGGATGCCTGCCACAGTGAAAATCGCGCTGACCAGAATGATGATCAGCAAAAAGCTGAAGATGAGCTTGGCGGCTATTGGTATCCTGACGCCATCTTTACTTATTAGAGCAGATACTGACCGGCGTCTCGCATGAATAGACTTGGTTGGTTTCGCCATAATCTCACGTCATGCGCTTATAAGGCAGCGTGGACTAGTTCAATCAGGTCTTTGACAATTAAGCGCTCCTCGTTGCCGGTAGTCTTCACCGCGTCGCGGTACATGGTGATATCCTTGGGGCAGGCGACGATAAAGGTTTCCACGCCATCCAGCTTGACTGCTTCACGGATGCGGGCTTCACTGGGCCGCTCCCGTTCGCTGCCCCTTCGTTCCTCAGGGCTTGCCTGGATTTCACCTTCCGCCATCCAGATGCGTCCGCCGCCTGCGCCGCAGCAGAAAGCTCGCTCGCCATGCCGCGGCATCTCGACCAGTTTGCAGCCGGTCGCCTGGATTATGCGGCGCGGCGCGTCGTACACGCCGTTGTAACGGCCCAGGTAGCATGGATCGTGATAGGTGACTTTATATCCCAATTTCTTGCTGAATTTGAGCTGCCCGGAACAGATCAACTGGTCGAGGATTTCTGTGTAATGCAGCACAGACAGGCGACCGTTGCCATCCGCCGGGTACTCGTTCTTAAGTGTGTTGTAGGAATGCGGGTCGGTGGTGACGATTTTCTGGTAAGTGCATTTACTCAACGCCGCGGCGTTCTTCTCAACCAGCATCTCGAACAAGCCCTCTTCGCCCGCGCGGCGCACGTCGTTCCCGGAGTTCCGCTCGGCATCGTATAAGATGCCAAAATCCAGGCCGCTTTTTTGGAAGACTTCGGCTGTCTTGAGCGTGACTTCGGTCAACGTCGGGCTGTACGAGGCATAGTCACCCACGAACCACAGGTATTCGACCGGCTCTCTGCGAGCGTCTTTGATTTTAGGTTCCACCGCTTGCGTCCAGCGGGCGCGCATCCGATCCGACTGGCCGAACGAGTTGCCGTAGCGGCCCAGGTTCTCCAGCGCGCCCTGGAGTTCAGCATCCATGCGGCCTTCGATAACGAGATGGCGGCGCATGTCCACGATGGAGTCCACGTGTTCGATCAGCACCGGGCACTCGCGCACGCACGCGCCGCAGGTGGTGCAAGACCACAGCACCTCATCTTTGATCTTCTCACCGACCAGCAGCGGCGCTTTCGCGTCCTTGGCCAGCAAGGCGCGGCCATCCGCGTTCAGCGCGTCGCGCAGGCCCAGGATCAACTGCTTGGGGCTGAGCGGCGTCCCGGCCGCGAAAGCCGGACAGGCATCCTGGCAGCGGCCGCATTCGGTGCAGGCGTCGCCATCCAGCAACTGTTTCCAGGTCAGGTCACGCAGCGTGCTGGCGTAGATGGGTTCGCCCTTGGCGTTGACTGGCATCGCCGCGAGTTTTCCTGTCGGGCGGTCCAGTTTCGCGAAGAATTGGTTGAGCGGTCCGGTCAGCACGTGCAGCAGCGTGCCAACCGGCAGCGTGACGAGCGTCACGACGACGGTCAGCAGGTGCGTGATCCAGATGGCCAAATGCCAGGCCAGCAGCGTCGCCTGCGAAGCGCCGGTCGCGATCCATATCTTCGCCACCAGCCAGCCGACCGGCGACCACCACGCCCAGGCCGGTTTTTCGACGGCCAGGCGCAGCGCCTCGGTCAGTAGTCCGCCTAGCACGATCAGAATGATCATCACCAACGAAAACGTGAAGCCGGTTGAGAACGTCAAACGGCGTGGCTTTTGGATGAAGCGCCGGTAGACCGCCAGTCCTGCGCCGACGAAAAAGACTACGGTGAAGGTATCCATCACCAGCTTTTGCAGCAGGAATGGATAGCCGACCAGGATTTTGTAGAAGTGGGAATCAATCGTGGCTAATGCCGTGCCCAAGAAGAACATGAAAAAGGCCCAAGCAATGGCAACATGCATGATCCCTGGATAGCGCTGGCCCAGCACCTTGGTCTGGACGATAGCGTACTGGATGAAACGGCCAATCCGCACATGGAACTTGTCCCAACGCACCTCTGGCCGGCCTACCTGCCACCACAGTCTGGCGCGCAGGTAGAAGCGGACGAGCAGGATGGCGGCCGCCAGGAACATCAGGGTATACACGTAGATGGCTGGCGAACCCCAGGTATGCGGGATGCCCCAAAAATCAACTCGCTCTGGCATTAGGTCTGCTCCTCTTCAATCTCAGTGGATTGTAGTGGCGACTTTAGTCGCTGGCCTTGCCAAACGACTTAAGTCGTTACTGCAGTTTCGTGAGTCTATCAACCTTTGGCTGCTTTAACTTTCTCGGTCAGCACTTCGACCAGATCGAACAGGTCGGTCTCAGCGCCGTATTTGGCGAAATCGAAAATTGGCGCTTTGGGGTCGGTGTTGATGGCGATGATTATATCGCTGTCGGTGATGGCTTCGGAATGTTCCGGCGCGCCGCTGATGCCCAACGCCAGGTAAACCTTGGGCTTGACGTGCTTGCCCGATTTGCCCACCAGACGCGAGGTCGCCAGCCAGCCCTGGTCAATGACCGGGCGCGAACCGCACACCACGCCGCCCAAGGCCTGGGCCAGGTCTTCGGCAAGCGTGATGTTGTCTTGCTGTTGGATGCCGCGCCCGACGGCGATCAGCAATGTTTCTTTGGAAATATCCACATCGCCGGCCTCTGGCTCGATGTAATTGGCTAATTTGACGCGCAGCGCGTCGAGTCCTGCGACCTCGAGTTTGGTCAGCGCGGGCGCCTGCGCGCTCTGACCGGCCTCCGGCTTATATCCGCCCGGCGACATCGTCACCAGCGCGGTGGGGGAGGGCAGGTCGCCCTCGGCCATGATCTTGCCGCCGCAGATCTGGCTGACGAATTTGCCGTCCGCGCTGAAGCTGCGGCAGGAGCTGACCAGCGGCAGGCCCAGTTTGATCGAAAGCCCGCTTGCCACGTCTGCGCCAATGGATGTGTTGCCGAACAGCACGGCGCGCGGCTGCTTTTCGCTGATCAAGCCAGTCAGCGCCTTTTGATAGGCGTCCGAGGTGAAATCGGCCAGCGCCGAGTGATCGAGGTACAGCACTTGATCGGCAGCCAGGCTGCCAGCTAATCCTTCTGCCTTGTTGCCTAACAGCACGGCGACGACGTTCCCGCCGATCCCTTTCGACAGCTCGCCTGCGGCTGCCAGCATGACGTAAGAAATGTCCGCCACCTGCCCGCGCAGGTGCTCGACGACGACGAAAATATCCTGGCTCATCACATTCCTCCTCTAAAGCACGCCCGCTTCTTTGAAAATGCTGACGAGTTTATCGGCAACCTCGTCTGGACTGCCGGTAATCATCTCGGCATGGGCAGCCGCCTCGGGCTGGTACATGCGTCCGACGGCCGGCCCGCCGCTCGGATCCAGCGCGTCCGCCGTTTTCTCTTCGATGACAGCGGTCTTCATCACCATGCGCACCTTGCTGACGGCTACGTAGCGCGGCGGCTGTTCCGCTGCCTGGATACCCAGCACGGCTGGCAGCGTCACTTCCATCTCGGCGATCAGTCCACCCGGGTACTCTTTGCGCGCCGTGGCCTTCCCGTCACTGGCCGTGACGCCGGAGACGTAACCCACGTAGGGCATTCCCAGGCACTCGGCCAGGGCCGGCCCAACCGGCCCATCCAGGTCATTGTTGGCCTGGACGCCGGTCAGCACCAGGTCGGGTTGAAGCTCCTCGATGACGGCTGCGCTGGCGCGCGCCAGTGCATGATTGTTCGCCGCGACGAAATCTCCTGTGATCTTGATCAGCCGGTCAGCGCCTCGGGCGGCGGCGGTGAAGAGCACATCGTCCACGCCCTCATATTCTGGTGCAACGACTGTCACTTGACCGCCGCCGCGTTCTTTGAGCAGGATGGCCTCTTCGCTGGCATGGTCGTCGAATTCGTTGATGATCAAGCGCAGCCAGGACATGTCCAGCGCCGCCCCGCTGGGGTCAATGTTGAGTTCTTCGACCAGGTCAGGGACGAGTTTTACCAAGACGGCAATGTTCATTTTTTCCACCTCGCTAATCAACCATCGCGTCAGCCAACAATTCGACGATGTCTTTGACGATCAGATGACCAGCCCCCTCGACCGTCTTGGCAGCATCTTCGAAACGGGGCGTTTCATAAGGACAGGCGACGGCCAGGATTTCTGCTCCCACTGCCATCGCCTCTCGTACGCGCCACTCAGAAAGCCGGACATGCGCCTTTTCCCACTGGAAACCGTCCAGCCACATCCCTCCTCCTCCGCCGCCGCAGCACAGACTGTTCTTGCGGTTGTGTTCCATTTCCACCAGTTCAACCCCTGGAATGGCTTCCAGCAAGGCACGTGGCTGGTCGAAGATTTCGTTGGCGCGCCCCAAGTAGCATGGATCGTGATAGGCGACCCTGGCTTTCACCTCGTGTTTCAGCATCGGCTTGAGCTGGTCAATCCGCTCGGCCAAAAACTCAGTGTAGTGCCGAATCGGGTAGGAGATGTCCAATCCCGGATACTCGTTCTTGATCGCATTGTAAGCGTGCGGGTCGGCGGTGATGATTTCGTTGAACTGGTACTTGCCAAAGGCCAGCCCGTTCCGCTCGGCCAGCATCTCGAACAGGCCGCGTTCACCCGCCAGGCGTTGCGAGTCACCGTCGCTAAATTCCTCAGGCCCCAGGATGCCAAAGTCCACCCCCAGGGCGTTGAGCAGCTTGGTCAGCGCTTTTGTGGTCTGTTGAACCCGGGGATGATATGAAGGATAATCACCGACGAACCACAAGACATCCACCGGTTGGCGGACTTTTCCCAGAACTTTGACCTCGGGCTGGATATCTTTGGCCCAGTCGGCTCGTTTGCGCGGCGATTCTCCTTGCGGGTTGCCATATCGCTGGGAGGCCTCTAATGCGCTTTGCAGTTCAGCCGGAACGTTGCCAGCCAGGAGCAGTTCTTCCTTGGCGCTGGTCATCAGGCCGGGCGTCAATGGGATTAGGGATGGACAAACTGCGGTGCAGGCATAGCAGGAGACACACATCCAGACTGTATCGGTTTCCAATATATTTTCGAAGCGATCTGCCCGCAAGAAGGCGATCATCCGGTGCGGAGGGTAAACCATTAGATTGCCGAAGGGACATACGCCGCTGCAGCTGCCGCATTGCAAACAGAGTCGTAATCTTTCGCCCTCTGGCGTGGACGAGAGGATTTTGTCGTATATTTTTTGCTCAACAGGTGCAATGGTGGTCATGAATCATCTCTCCTTAATAGTATGAAGAGCCAATACTTGGTTGTTCGAACTCATGGAATTGCTCCTCCTCTGCATAAAAAATACAATAGCCTGGCTGGCGAATCCGGGCTAAGATTAGAACCTTCGTCTAGTATGGATTTATTAGCCCTAAATAGCCAGTGGGAGAAGTCACACATTGGTGTGATGAAAATCACAAGAAAGCAAGAAAAATCACAAATGACGCCGCGGAGTATCATCTCAAAAAGAAGGGGAAACGTCCCGAAGGTTTCCTCGAAAAACATGGTTGAACCGCTCAAACCTTCGGGACGATGTGTTGCCATCCCCAAGTTATTGAGAAGACACCCGCGGAATATGTCTGAATGAATTCAAGTATAATCTTGCCACTCTTATCAGTAAAGGAGATTCAGAGATGAACTTTGCAATGTGGCGAAAAGCTTTACAGGTAATCCCGGAGGTATCCAAAGAAGAATGGGACCGGCTGGACATCCTCTCGAAGTGGCTGATCGCGACCCGCGCCGCCGTTCTCATCATGACCTTTCTCTCTGCGGTTCTGGCCGGACTTTTCGCCTGGCACGACGGCTACAAAGTGAATCTTCTCTCGTGGCTGATCCTCGCCCTCGGCCTCGTTCTGGCGCACGCGGCCAACAACATATTCAACGACTACACCGATTACGTGCGCGGGGTGGATAAGGATAATTACTTCCGCACCATGTACGGTCCCCAGCCGGTGGCTGACGGCTTGCTGACCAAGACCCAGCACCTGACCTATTTCGCCGTGACCGGTCTGCTGGCGCTGGCTTGCGGCATCTACCTGATTGCCATCCGTGGTGGGGACAGCCTGGTTTGGCTGCTGCTCGGCCTGGGCGCGTTCTTCGTCCTCTTCTACACCTGGCCGCTGAAATACATCGCCCTGGGCGAGATGGCGGTGCTGGTCGTTTGGGGTCCGCTGATGATTGGCGGCGGCTACTACGTGCTGACCCAAAACTGGTCGTGGAATGTGGTCTGGGCCAGCCTGCCTTACGTGCTGGGCGTGACCACCGTCATTTTCGGCAAGCACATTGACAAGCTGGCGATTGACAAAGCCAAGAAGATCCACACCCTGCCGGTGCTGATCGGCGAGAAGGCTGCCCGTTACGCCGTGCTGGCGATGATGATCCTGCCATATTTGCTGGTGGTCTACCTGATCGCCATTCGCTATTTCACGCCGGTGTTGCTGCTGGTTTTCGTGGCAGTGTCCACTTTCCTGAAGATGTATCCGCAGTTCCTGAAGCCCAAGCCAGAGACGCGGCCGGAGGGCTTCCCGGATGGGCAGGGCGGTTGGCCGCTCTATTTCGCGCCGATCGGTTTCGTCAATAACCGCGCCTTCGGCACCTGGTTCATGCTCGGCCTGATCCTGGATGTAATCCTACGGGTGGTATTCCCGCATTTTTGGGTGATGTAACAGGTTGTCAGCGGATGAGGAAGCGGATAAGCGGATGACCTCGCGTCCATCCGCTTATCCGCTGCGCCGAAGGCAATCCGCTGACAATCTTTGTCACCCAGTCAACTCGCGCAGACGCTGGAACATCAGGAACGCGCCTGTGGTCAGCAGCGCGGCGACGATGATCCATTTCCAGAAATGGAATAACAGGATCAGTACGGAGATCATGGCCAGGATGAGGGTAATTCGGGCGATGGTCTGGACGAACGCGCCGCGCAGGATGGACTCGGCGACGAGGAACAGGAGGAAGATGATCGTCAGGCCGGCCCAGACGAATTGCGGGGCCAGGAAGATGAGCGCGGCAATGGCAAAGAGCAGCAAGCTCAAGCTGATCGCCGCCCAGGTCTCGGCGGCGCGGTCGAAGCGAAATGCCTGGGTTGGCTTGTCCGGCTCGGCCAGGTGGCGGATGTGGGCGCGCGGATCGTCCTTCACACCCGCTTCCAGCCGTTCCAGTTGCTGGGTCAAGCCTTGCAGCAGCGCATTGTTCACCGAACGCTCGCGGCGCAGCCCCTTGACTTCCGCGGCCAGGGCCGTGAGCATCTTTTCCAGCGCGGCGTGCTGCTTGGCAAGGTGCGGGTTGCCCTCCATCCCTTTCATCTCGATGCCCAGCGATTGCAGCTCCCCAGCTTTTTCCGAAATTAGCTGCTCCAACTCTTGCTGACGGCGGGCGATTTTTTCGCAATTGCTGCGGAGCAGTTCCAATGCCTGCGGCGGCGGCGGGACCTTATCCAGGCCGGCGAAACCGAGTGGATCGTACCACGCGCCGCGCGGCGAGCCATCCCGGTTGTACATCGGCCCGGCCGGCGCGTTCTCGCCGGAGATCGGATCGCGGGCGAAAAGCCCCCACAGGCCGCGGTACTGGCTGACCCAGGGGGTGGATTCGTCTATCAGCACCGGCGACCAGGCTTGAGGTCCGCCGGGCCCGACGCGCCGGCCGTCGCCGCGCGCAAAGTCAACGAACGGGATGCGGAACGGGTTGCCGGGCGGCTGTCCCAGCGTCTCCGTCCAGAACTTGTTCCAGATGCGCACCAGACCGGATAACCAGCTCGGTAAAGGCAGGTTGAATTCCGCCTGGTATTCGCCGCGCTGGAAGTAGGAAGCGTGCGAGCCGGCGCCGACATGGATGACGGGGTGGCATCCATTCTCTTTCTTCACCTCCTCCTCGTCATCCCAGCGGCGGCGCAGGTCGTCGCCCTTGAAATCGTGCGAGGCGTAAGCGGCCCACTCCGGTTTGAGCTGGCCGCCATCTTCGTAGAGATAGATGTTGACCATTTCCCAGTCGGATTCGTGGTCGTTGACGCCATGGAAGCCGGAACGCCAGTTGTTGAAGCAGTAGAAGAACCAGTATTGCAGCACTGTCCAGCCGTTGTGGCGGGCGACGCGGCCATAGTAGACGTATTTCGGCTGCTCCTCGAACATGGCGTGGAAATCGAGCTCGGCGGCCGCAGCCGTGGCCGCGGAGACCTCGCCGCGCAGCAGGAACGAGAGCGAGAACAGGCCGTCGGCCAGGCGCGGCAGGAAACCGCCGCGCGCCAGCCGCCCGATGCCGGCGTGAAAGGTATTGCGCAGCCTGAGGTGCAGGCGCGCCTGGTCGGCCAGCACCTGGGCGGCCTCGGTCAGGGTGAGGTTCTCGATGAAGCGCAGGAAGCGCACCGTGCCGAACGCGGCCGGGCGCGGTTCGACCAGTTTTTCCAGCGTGAGCTCGCCCTGCTTGACCAGCAGTTCTTCGCGCCCATCGGGATAATGCTCCCACAGGCTGCACTCCTGGACGTACTGGGCCACATCGGCGGGGAAGAACGGCTCGCCTTTGGTGAAAACCATCACCGGTTCGAAGCGGCGTAGAAGCTCCAAGTCGGAAGCGGCGGCGGGAGCGGAAGGATGATCAGAGGCTCGGGACATTTTCGTCGCTCCTGATCCCGAAAATGCGCTGCACTTCGGTCATATTAAGGGCAAAGGCGATGATGACGTTGGAGGCCATCACCGCGTAATTGGGCTGGCTGTAAATGTAGTTGACCAGGGTAATGACGAGCGAGAGGCCGGTCCATGACATCAGCAGCACCCAGCTCCAGCGGCGCAGGCGCAGGAAGCCGACCAAGACGACGATGCCCGCAACCGACAGCACGAAATAGGTGACGCTGGAGAGCAGCGCCCTGCCCAAATCGGTCAGCCGCCAGCCCTCGAAGAGCGGCCCGGCAAACCCGACCTGGAACACCTGCTGCCGCACCAACGGCTCGACGACCTGGTACAGGCGGATGAAGAACAGCGCCACGATAGCCGCCGCAATGACGGTGACGGCAATCGGCCTCTTTTTTCTGTTGTGGTTCTTCCTTCTTGCCATAATCTACCTTTCTTCTATGTATGAAAACTTCCTTGCTACCTGACAGTTTTGAATTCATCAGCCCAACGGTGGTCGAGTAGGCGTTTTTTACCGTATCGAGACCCCGTTGGGCGGCGGTCACTTCGACTTCGCTCAGTGCAAGTCTCGGTCTCGATACGCCAGAAAAACACTGGCTATGCTTCGGCAAGCTCAACCATCGAACCGCCTTTCTGAAAACTGTCGGGGGGCTAGTAGTTTGTCGGAGAACCCCATCGGCGCACGTTTTTTACCGCGAAGCACGCGAAGAACGCTAAGAAAACCTTAAAAACTTCGCGATCTTTGCGGTCTTAGCGGTTCAAACTGGCGTTTTACCTCTCGAAACACTGCTCTCCGACAGCCTGCTAGCCAGTTTTCAATGTCACGGATAGACAAAGCCCACGAACGTCCCGTCCGCGAGGAGAACGGACTGGTTTGCTCCCAGAACCGGGTCAAGCGGCTGCGCCGGGTCTGGCGCCCAAATGACCAGCACGGAGCGGTTGAGTGTTTCGCTGTAGATCTCCAGCAACAGCAAGTGATTGCTGGCCCAGCCCACCGGCCTGGGA
>JASEHI010000036.1 GCA_030018695.1 Anaerolineales bacterium | reverse complement strand
GGGAGTTAGTGCTTGCCTCGGCCGCTCACCTCCAGCGCATCTTGCCGGGGGCTGTCCTTGTTGGCGGAAGCGCTCAGCGGTGTATGCGGCTGTTTGCTCTAAGTTGACGGTCGGTTGACTCGGATCAAGGTCCCCTCAAGTATGCGGTGAGATTGGATGGCTTCATCAATCCGGCGCGCCTACCCAGCAAAATCCAGGTCAATGCTGCACACGATGATCCCTTGATGTTCAGGATTGGATTTATGCAGGCTGACGAAGTGTTTGCGGTTGATGGTCAATACTGCCCGGTTGTCTTCAGCGGCAAAAGATAGCACTGCTTCGTCAGGGAATTCTTGATTGGCCTGGCCAGCTTCCTGGATCGTCAGCACTTCATGACCTAACTGCCTGAGTTCTTCGACAACCGGTAGTGGAAAATTCTCATTCGAATACAGTCGGGCCATATTTATGCGCTCTCGTTTTCGATGATTTGGTTCTCGATTTCATCCTTATGTGAGCGATAATAAGCCCAGGCATTGGTCAGGTCTTCGGCTCGTAGGGTAGGGTATTGCTGTAGAATATCTGCTTCGCTGGCCCCCAATTTCCTGAACTGTACCAAGGCCCAAACCGGGATGCGCGTACGAATAATGCGCGCTTCACCCCCACACACACCAGGCGTGCTTTCGATCCCGGGATAGGCATCCCCCAAGTCACGCGCAATCCATTGCAGTAATTGAGCCTTCTCTGCTCGGGTCATCCCGGCCAGCAATTGTTCAGCAGATTCTACTTTGTGCATGGTTCACCTATAGTGATATTGTAGCATAAAACCGTATGACCGGTGGTCACTCCTAAATTGGAGCTGAAGGATGAGGAAGGCGATGGTTACCTTGCCAGCATTCCTTCCAGCCTCTTCCTGACCCCCGCCCATTCCCTATCCAAAATGCTGTAATATACCGAATCGCGCAGGTAGCCTTCGGGGGTGATCATGTGCTGGCGCAGGATTCCCTCTTTGACCGCGCCAATCCGCTCGATGGCGCGCAATGATCGCTCGTTGCGCGCATCCGTTTTGAACTGCACGCGGATGCAGCCCAGCGCCTCGAAGGCATGTTTCAGCAGGAGATATTTGCACTCGGTATTGACCGCCGTGCGCTGGACGGCAGCCGCATACCATGTCCCGCCGATCTCCAGGCTGCGCTGCTCCGGGCGGATCTCCAGGTAGCGCGTCGCACCGATGGCGCGCCCGCTTGCACGATGAATGACCGCAAAGGCCAGGTCGGTGCCAGCCGCCTGACGCGCAAGGATATCGCGCACCCAGGCCAGCATCTTCTCCTCGTCCTCGGGATAAACATACAACATGTAGCGCCAGATACGCTCGTCGTGGGCGGCGATGGTCAGATCGGGCGCGTGCCGCTCCGAAAGCGGCTCGAGCCGCACCACCTTGCCAGTCAATGTAACAGGGAAAATCTCCACACTCTCCAATCCTTACGTTTTACGTTTTACGTTTCACGCTTCTATTCCCCCCACGTCGGCAAATAGGGCATCCCCGGCCCTTCCACGTCCATCAACTCAGCCAGCGCGGCGCGCATGGCAACGCGGTCGTCCCAGGGATACTCGGTCGTAGCGAAGCACATGGACTGCTCGTGCCCCTTGCCGCGACATGAAGCGCCAGACAGACTATTACTGTCAAGGGGCATTCCTGCCATCCTCTTCTGCCGAGGTGATTTGCTGGAGCAGCAGCCGGATGCCGTCAACCGCCTTCGTTACCGCCCCCCATCTGGACTTGTACTTCATGGTCTCGGCCATCTCCCAAGAGAGGGATCTCGACTTCGCGCAAGACCTCGCCATCCAGCGACACCTGTTTCACACCCCGGTTAACGCCGGCGGAATTTTCCACTCGAATACGGTAGCGGCTTTGACCATCCCGGTAAGTCAATTCGTACCCAGGCCAGTCTTTCGGGATGCAGGGGGTGATTTGCAGAGTTTTACCCACCCGCCGCACCCCCAGGATTGCCTCCAGGCCCAGGCGATACATCCAAGCGGCCGAACCGGTGTACCAACTCCAACCGCCGCGTCCGGTGTGCTGCGACGCGCTATAGACATCCGCAGCCATCACGTACGGTTCAACCTGATAGCGAACCACCTTTTCACGAGCATTGGTATGATTGATGGGGTTGATTAGTTTAAAGAGGGACGCCGCGCGCTCCCCTTGTCCAAGTTCGGCAAAGGCCCACGCCGCCCATAGCGCAGCGTGAGTATATTGGCCGCCATTCTCGCGGACCCCCGGCAAATAGCCTTTAATGTAACCGGGATCGCGCGCTGTCTTATCAAACGGAGGTGTGAAAAGCAGCAGCAATTGATCGTCATAGAGCACAAGCCGCTCGGCGAGGGTCTCCATCGCCTGCGCGGCGCGCAGCGGATCTCCCGCGCCAGACAGCACAGCCCAGGATTGAGCAATGGAATCAATCTGGCATTCGTCGTCTTCGCTTGAACCTAAAGGAGAACCGTCGTCATAATAAGCCCGGCGATACCACCCCCCATCCCAGGAATTGGCCTCGATGGCCCATTTTAATTCTTTCGACCGTTGCCGATACTTTTCAGCGCTTTTCATATCCCCCACGCGCTCGCAGAGGTCGGCATAGCGGGTCAAAGTTGCATACAGGAACCAGCCCAACCACACACTTTCGCCCTGGCCTTTATTGCCTACCCGGTTCATCCCATCGTTCCAATCATGGCCGCCGATCAGCGGCAGACCGTGTATTCCGGCCGTCGTCCCCTTCCTTATCGCCCGCCGGCAGTGCTCATGGAGGTTTTCGGTTTTCATGCTGGCGCCATATTGCCCATAGCGTGCATCTTCCCCATTCTCCAGAGCAACACCCTCAAGGTACGGAATTGCCTCTTTCAGGATTGAATCATCGCCGGTTGCTGCCGCGTAACAGGCTGTGGTAAAGGGAAGCCACAAAAGGTCATCAGAGCAGCGGGTACGCACTCCCCTCCCGGAGGGGGGATGCCACCAGTGCAGTACATCCCCCTCCTCGAATTGGCGGCTGGCGGCATTCAAGATGTGGTTACGAGCAATCTGCGGGGCGGCATGTACCAGAGCCAGCACATCCTGCAATTGGTCGCGGAAGCCGAATGCGCCTCCAGACTGGTAGAGCGCAGACCGCCCCCATACCCGACAAGAGAGGGTCTGATAGAGCAGCCAATGGTTGAGCAGCAAATCCATCGCCTGGTCGGGCGTACGCACCGTGACGGCGCCCAAAATGCCATCCCAGAACTCATTTACAGCCCGCCAAGCGGTTTCCACCCGTGAGGGGTCCTTATACTGCTGGATTAACCGCAGAGTCTCGCCCCTATCCGCACCCTGGCCGAGCAGAAAGTGAACTTCCTGCGTCGCGCCGGGCGGCAGGTCCAGGTGGATTTGCAGCACCGCGCAAGGGTCAAGCCCGGCTCTAACTGTGCCGGATAGCCCGATGCGCGCGAGGGCTGCTGGCTTACTAAGGCTTCCCCCATATCCCAAGAGCTCGCTGCGATCAGCAGTCAAACCGTGCGGATCCTTGCTGGCGACCAAAAAGGCCACCCTCTCGCCAAACTCCTCGTTATAGGAATTACGAGCCAACAGGGCGCCCGTGCCGGCATCAAAATCGGGCACGATATACTGCTGGGTTATGTCGCGGGCCGTGCCAAGCACCCACTCGGCGTAAAAGGTTGCCGTAATCCGCCGCATCCGATTCCACGTATTCTCCAGTCGCAACTGCACCACCTTCACCGGCGCATCTGGGACGGCAAAGAGGCGCAGCCGCTGCTTGAGGCCGTGGCTATGGTTCTCGAAGATGGAATACCCGGCCCCATGACGGATAAGATAAGGGGTCTTCGCCCCTACCGGCAGCGGAGTGGGGGACCAGACTCGCGCCGTCTCCTCGTCGCGCAGGTAGAGCGCTTCGCCGGGCGTATCGGCTATCGGATCGTTGCGCCAGGGGGTGAGCCGGTTCTCGCCGCTGTTCTCCGCCCAGGTAAAGCCCGAACCAGCCTCGGAAACCAGAAAACCAAAATGAGGGTTGGCAATAACGTTAACCCAGGGAGTTGGCGTCCACTGGCCCGGTTCAAGGTAGATCACGTACTCGCGGCCGTCGGCGCTGAACCCTCCCAAACCGTTATCAAAGAGCAGGTCGGTGGGACGGGCCAAAGCAGCAATCGATTCATCGTCCGGTAGAGGTGAAACAGCAGGGACAAAGCCCGGCAATCGGGCCGGTCGTTCATGCAACTGCTCCAATTGCGCAGCCAACCTCCCTTTTCTCCCATCAAATACAACGCGGGCCGCTGTCTCCAGCAGCACTCGGTCGGTTTCCCCGACCTGATCGGCGTGCAGGAGAAAGATGCCGCCTCGCTGGTCCAGCCAGGCATCCCCCTCCGTGCGATGTACCAATCGAAGCAGTTTGTCATGCAACTCCCGGAAGTAACCGGTATCCCAACAGTTGAGTATCACCAAGTCAATCTTGATTTTTCGGTTACGCCAATAGGCATGTGCCTGCAGCAGTTCTTCAACCAGCGCCGTCTCTTCCGGGCCGTTGATTCGCGCCAAAAGGATCGGATAATCCCCGGAAATGGCATATGGCCATAACCCCGCTTGTCCCTTGCGATTCGCCGTCAGTATGGCAGGGTCAGCACGCAGAGCAGAATGGGGAATAAGAAGCGCGGAAAGCAATTGCTGGATTTGCTCTATCCCCTGGCTGGTCAGGTCGAATTGGGTGAGTTCCCGCTCGATGAAAAAACGGGACTGATCGAAGACCCGCTCAATCCTTTGCCAGTCCCGATAGCGACGAGCCAGGACAAGCGCTTCCCGGCGGGAGGCCGCCGCCAAAGTGACGAAAGCGACTTTGGCTGTCGTGCGCGCTTCCAAAAAAGAGAAAGGGTTGACTTGGCTTGGCGCCAGGGGAGACAGCCTGACTTCCTGGCTCACTACTATAAGCGAATCTAACGCGGCCCCGGTGAAGCCTGTCAGACTCCCGCCGCCCCTTAGCAAAGCAGCCGGAGAATTGTATTCCCCGCCGCGCCCAAGGAACCGGGAACGGCTGGTTTCATACGTGCTGGTTTGACCAGGTCCTCCTTCCACAACCGCGAAGTGCAACAGGAAAACCGGTTGCTCACCGGTAGAGGAGGGACGGCGATGAAACAGCAAGACGTTCTCTTCAGGCAGGTATTCGCTTTCGACGAAAAGTTTATTAAGCGCCGGGTGCTGCCTGTCAGCCGCCAGCGAAGTGAGAACGACCTCCCCGCAGGAGGTGAGCGCCAGACAGCGGGAGCGCTTGCTGTGATTGGTCAAAGTAATCAATCGAACTTCAACGTTGTCATTTGGCGCAACGGCAACTTCCATGTGTGTGGAGATGTCGTGGTCTCGACGCCTGAACTCCACCATGTGAGCATGCAAGATGACCTCCTGGCTATCAGGCGGATTGCAGGTGGGCTGATAACCCGCCGACCAGAGGTCGCCGCTGTCTTTGTCCTGGAGATAAAGCCAGGTGCCGTAATTTTCCAAAGTAGCGTCGGTCCGCCAACGGGTGAGGGCGATTTCCCCCCAATAACTATAACCTCCACCTGTGGCAGTGATGAGCACGCTGTATTGCCCGTTAGAAAGGTGATGGGCTTGAGGATGTGGGAGGTCTACAGCCACACGCCAGGGTGTAAAGGCTGGGCGCGGTTGGGCCGTTGCAGGCAAACCAACCTCCTCTGGGAGAGGGGTTTTGACGGTAATCCGCGGGGGAACGCGTTCCTTCAGAAGCAGTTCGACGGTCTTTATGTATGGGTCGGCGTGGAAACGATTGATCATCGCCTCGTCCTGGAGATAGTTGACAAGCGACAGCAGGATCATGCCCTGGTGGTGAGCCATATAAGACTGGACGATGCCGCGCTGCTGCCCCAGGAAAAGCCTGGGGCGAGTGTAGTCAATTGACTCGTAAAAACCGTAAAGCCCCAGCATGTGCTCTCGTTCGAAATGAACTATGTTCTGCGTCACGGCCTGGGGGTGGATGGATAAAGCCAGCAACGAGGCATACGGCGAAACTACGCTGTCGTCGCCCAAGTCGCGTTTGAATCCCAAGCCCGGCACGCCAAAGCCCCGGTACTGGTAGTTCATGTGGATGTCGAAGCCATAATAGCCGGCCTCAGAGATACCCCAGGGTATGCCTTTCTTGCGAGCATATTCGATCTGCCATTGGACAACCGTCTGATTGGTTTGAAAAAGAATCGTATCCCAGTAACATCGCATCAATAAGGACGGCATTAAATACTCGAACATGCTCCCATTCCAGGAGAGGAGCGCAGGTGAACCGTTCAACAAAGTAATGGGGCGCGCCAGGTGGAGCCAATGGCTCTGCGGGACGTCTCCTTTCGCAATCGCCACAAGACTGGCAGTCCGCGCCTCGGAAGCCAACAAGTCGTAGTGATTGGGATCCAGTTTTTCAGACTCGACGTTGTAACCTAGATGAAAAACCTGACGCTGCGAGTCAAACAGGAAACTAAAATCCATACCTCGGAAGAGGGCCTCCGCCTGCCGACTCAAATCCTGAAAACCAATCAACAGGCTTCGCGAGTCCAGAGAGGTAGAACTTACCCCCTTAGTCAATTGTTTACACCAGGCAAGCGCATCCTGGTCGGTCAGTAAAGTTTGGAGATGTTCCAGTTTGGACAAGGCCGCTTTGCCGGCCTGAGGGATTTGTTCAAGCGTCAGGGCAGGGGTCAATGCGCCCTGAATTGCCAGCCAGGCTTCTTTTACGGCAGGATCGGCCTCCTCCTGGGTGAACAATGTCGGAGGCCGGTTCAGGTGCAACAGATACGGTTGTAATCTTTCTATGTCTTCTTTCATCCTGAACAAATGATGATGTATTCGCTCCGACCAGACGCGTATCTCATACAAAGTGGAGGATCCCAGCAAATTCGAACCGGACTCGACAAGAGACATCAGCAACCGATTCAGTTCCTGCCAGCCTTCCTTGCACAACATCTCCAATAGAGATATCCAGGCACCGGGTTTTTCTTGATTTGCTGACACCTGCCGCTGGATGCCGCTCAAGTGAGCCTGCAAACGCGCGACCTCCTTATCAACCCTGCTCTCCTTGATGCCCTCAAGAACATCCTTCAGACAACCCAAGACGTCATGCAAGCCTTGCCAATCCTGTTGGCGCAGGGGCGGAGCCCCGGCCAACGTCAGACAGCCCTGTTTGAGCACCAACAGACAGGCAGCCAGGTTGCCGCTATCCACTGTGGATATGTAACGGGGCGGCAGGGGTTCCAAATCCCGCGTGCCATACCAGTTAAGAAGATGCCCCCGATACCTTTCAAGATCGTAAATCCCTTCCAGCGTCGAGCGTAATCTCAATACCAGTTCCATAATGCCGATATATCCCAAATCATAGGCGGCCAGGATAGAGAGCAGGAGCAATCCGATGTTTGTCGGCGAGGTGCGATGAGCGACAAGGCCGCGAGGGCTCTCCTGGAAATGGTCTGGAGGCAGCCAGTGGTCTTCCGGCCCAACGAAATACTCAAAGTAGAGCCACGTGCGACGCGCTAACCGGCGTAACTTTTGACGCTGTTCGTCAGAGATCTGTGTTGACCTGCGCCTCGAGGGGCGATTGGTTAAATACGCAATCTCGGGCGTCAACAACCAGGCCAATAATAATGGCGCAGCGCTGTACAGGGCAACGGGGTTAACCCACCACACCAGTAGAATCACTACCAACGTAAGCAGCGACGCGCCTCTCATTTGCTTCCAGAGTAATCCGACCTTTATCTCTTTTCCTGCAAAAAGATGAATCGTATGGGCAGCGGTGGTCCATTGCAACAACTTTCTATGGGTGATGACCATTCGCACCAGAGCCGACCCAATTGCATCCAATACGACCAGCGTCTCGTAGGGAAGAAAGGCCAATGCCAACAGCCAACGGAAGCAGTCCCGCACAAGATGGATGTGGCCCCGCCAATTTTTGATCATCAATTTACGATATATTCCGACCATCAAGCGGGCGATGAGAGGGACGGCTGGTATCAGCATCCCTCCCAACGTCCAGATCGCAGGCGAGCCGGGCAACCACAACCAACCGAGCAAAAACAGGGCCAAAATCGCCGGCATCAACAAACTGCGACGCATATTGTCCAATAATTTCCAGTGGTCAATTACCGATAAGGAATTGGCCTTTTTCCCAATGCCGCCATGAGGGACCTTAGACAACAACCAGGGTAGTAGCTGCCAATCCCCGCGTACCCAGCGGTGCCGCCGGCGTGCGTAGGCAAGATAGTGAGGGGGATAATCCTCAAACACAATCACGTCGGACACCAGCCCGACACGCCCATGAATGCCCTCGAACAGGTCATGGCTGAGCAGAGCATTCTCGGGCACCTTGCCTTCCAAGCTTCGCTTGAAGGCTGTCACATCGTAAATCCCCTTGCCGACATAGATGCCTTCGCCAAATAGATCCTGGTACACGTCAGACACTGCCTGCGTGTAGAGGTCCAAACTGGTATCTCCACCATAGATCCACGTAAACAAAGAGCGCTGAGCACTGGACGGATCAATCTCCACGCGAGGTTGAAGCACTGTATACCCGGAGACCACCTCACCACTCCCAGGCTCGAAAACAGCCTGGTTCAGGGGATGGGTCAGAGTGGCAACAAGACGGCGGGCGCTGTTGCGCGGCAGCGTGGTATCATCATCAACGGTGATAACATATTTGATCTTCGGCAGAACATCTAGATCGCCTATTTGCACTGTATAGGAGGTATCGGCCCTCCCGCCAATCAAGCGATTGAACTCGGCCAATTTCCCGCGCTTGCGCTCCCAACCCATCCAGCAACCCTCGCGTGGATTCCATCGCCGCTCACGGTGAAAAAGATAGAAGGGGTTAGAGGCGTACCCCCCATATTTACTGTTGAGACCACGAATACCGGTGATGAGTTGTTCGATACAGGCTTCGTCGCCCGGCATATGCTGCTCTGGCGCATCGGCAAAATCTGTCAGCAGGGCAAAATACAGGTGGGGGTCTTGATTGCCAATGAAACGGAGTTCAAGTTTCTGCAACAGGGTTTCGATCTCGATCGCGCTGGTCAACAATGCAGGCACGACCACCATCGTGCGGAATTCAGCGGGAATGCCTTCCCGGAAATCCAGGCGAGGCAACACCCGGGGCAGGATGAACAGGCTCACCAGCCAGTTCACCAGTTGGACAGACAGGGAGGAGGCGGGCAAGAGGAGGAACAAGCCTGCACCGACGATCTGGAGGAATGTCCCGCCCGTAAAAACAGCATACATGGCTGAGCAAAGCACAATGGGCAGGGTGAAGAGGAAAATTGCGCCCAGGTAGATTGGCGTGGGATGATCAAGCACCCAACGACGGGGACTCCAAGAGGGGCGATAACCCAGCCGAGCCTCCAGTTCAGCGCGTCCGGCATCCAGAAGATAATAACCAACGTGGGTGGCGCGGGATGCTTTCTCTGCGCTCTGGAACGCTCCCTCGGCCAGCAAAACCGCCTGTCTGGCCACTTTCTCTTCCTCTTGCTTCGCCGCCCGGGCCATCTCCTCGACGACCTTTCGATATCGATCGCGGGTTTCAAAATCCATGCGGTCGTAGATATTCGCCGGATCAGAGCGTAATACCGCATCCACCCGATTAACTCTCTCGAAAAACGTCTTCCAGTCCTCCGCCGCCAAGACGCGCAGTCCTTGAATGCAATCGGCGACAAACACATCGTCTTTCAACTGGTCTGCGGAAAAGACAAAAACCGGCTCCTCGCTCCCCTCTGTAGGATGTCTCGTCACCTCAGCGACCGCCTGGGTCAAGCATTCCAAAACAACAAGCCGCAACATGGTTGGAAGCGCCCATAATTCGCCCATTGTCAGGCGCTTGACCTTTTGATAAGCCTGCACAAAGCGCGCCACACGATCGAGATCAAGGCGACCCTCGCAAGCCCCCATCACCTCCCTCGCCAAAGCATAAATCCTGGGATAACCGGCCAAAGGCGATGAGCCAAGCCTGGGCAACTGGCGATAAAAGCCTTCCGGCATATCCTCCCGAATCTGATGGATGGCCTGTTGCACCACGTAATAGTTGTCCAGCAGCCATTCGGCTGTGTAAGATACGGCCCGCTGTGTCTTGGCAGTTTCAATAAAATACTGGTACACCGCCTGTAAAAAACATTCTTTCTTCTCGAGCCTGTCGGAGAGGGACGGCCGGCGTGTGAAAGGGCGGCCGGAGATGATGTGACTCTCGGCGAGTTGAACTGCTAAGTCCTCCCATTCCCACGTCCCCGGCACATTGCGCGCCGGCGAAGAGGAAGTTGAGCTGTCCGGGATTTCAGTTGCTGAGATGGACATGACAAATCACCCTCACCGTTCGTCAATGCCCTTTATATTCCGGCGAGACGATAGCGGACCGCAATTTCTTCGCTTCGTCCCGAGAAATGTCCTGCACGATCAACAATGGTGTGGTGCCATAGGCGATAAAATTCAGCGTTACGCTTCCATAAGGCCTCCTGCTTCGGCCAGAGTGACCGTGGGCGCTCAATATTACCAAATCTATCTCCTCTTTTTCCACCAGATCATGCAGGCTGTCTGCACCATCGTCGTTAATCAACAGGTGAACATCAATATCCTGAGGCAATTGAGAACAAATCTGCTCCATGTATTTGGTTGCTTCCGTCCGGTTGCGCTCGGTGAGCCGTTCTACTAATTCCAACTCCTCTGGCACAAGAGGCACACGGCACAGCATTTCCGGTTTACGCACAGAGTGCATCAAAAACAACTGGGATTTATGGAAGCGGGCCAGGAGAACCAACGCCGGGATTACACACTCGGCTCTTTGTGAACCATCCAAAGGCACCAGCAACCGCCGGTAGTGCAGGTCGGTCAACGTGCTGGCAATCGGCTGATATGCCCGCACAATAAACGTTGAAATATAGATGCGTGGAATGATCTTTTGGACAACACTGCTGACATTCCAATCACTTAAGCCGCTCCGGCCATGGCTGCTGAGAACAATCAGGTCTACATCGTTTTGATGGGCAAACTTAATGATACATTCCGTCACTTGACCTTCCACAAGGTAAGACTCGACCTGCAAACCAGCCGTTTTCAACCTGACGCTCGTTTCATTCAGGTAGGCTTCAGCCGTGGCTTTTACCATGTGCCAGTCCAACGGATCAATCGCTGGAGCGTGAGCACGGGAACTCTCCAACACATGGATCAGGGATATTCTGGCTTCTGCAGCCTGAGCCATTGCTGATACGTGAGGAAAGACGCATTCAGCCAAGACTGATCCGTCCAGGGGAACGAGAATATGCTTGAACATTGTGGTATATCCTTTTCTCCACATACGAACAGAGGTTGTCTTGCTGCTGAGTGTTGGTCAGAAAAACCGCCATGGAGACACGGACGTGCGCCCTGAAGGGGTAGAACACGAGAAACCCCTTTGAAACTCCGTGAACTCCCTGGCCTAGCCCGCCAGGGCAGGCTGTGTCTCGGTGGCAAAAAATCGCTTTTCCATACCCACGACACGGGAGCAGGAAACTATCTGAACAGACGCGTTACAGTAGGACGAGAGTTTCGTAGTTCGCTAATAGTATATTAGCATAAAACCACCAGCCAGCCAAGATATCTGGACATGGATGCACGGTCTTCTTACTTTTTACATGACTAGCGGGCAGGGATACCGAAAAAGATCCTCGGTTAACTCCATCTGGAATGGACTCGTAGAGTTGTTTGCTTTGTCTTCACACATCCTGTGTCGGCAAATACGGCATCTGAGGGCCTTCGACGCCCACCAATTCCGACAACGCAGCGCGCATGGCGATGCGGTCGTCCCAAGGATATTCGACCTCACCGAAGCACATGGACTGTTCATGCCCTTTGCCGCAGGCGATGACGATATCGCCCTCCTGCGCCAACCGGACCCCGAACCTGATCGCCTCGCCCCGGTCGGGGACGCGGAAGAAAGTCTTTCCCTCCACCCCTCCCTTCAGCCTGGCGCCAGCCGCCATTTCTTCGAGAATGTCATCCAACGACTCGGTACGCGGGTCTTCGGCGGTCAGCACGGTGATATCCGCCAGCTCTGCAGAGACTTCCGCCATCATGCGGCGCTTCTCGCGGTCTCGCAACCCCGCCGAGCCAAAGACGGCAATCAGCCGCCCTTTTTTCACCGCGGAGAACACAGAGTTCGCAGAGCCCATTTGGTTTTTCTCCGCGTTCTCTGCGCTCTCTGCGGTTAAAAGCATTTCGCGGGCCGTCTGCAATGCCACCCGCAGAGCATTGGGCGTGTGTGCAAAGTCCACGATGGCGGTGAAGGGTTGGCCGAGTTCGATGCGCTCCATGCGGCCCGGGATGCCAGGGAACGCGGCGATGCCGCGCGCGGCAGTTTCCGGGTCAATGCCGAGTCCGGCGACCGCAGCAGTCAGCGCAGCCAGGCAGTTGGAGATATTAAAGGCTCCGATCAGTTTACTGTTAATGGCTACACGCTGTTCATCGTTTTTTCTGGTAGCCGATTGCGCTACCATTATCGTAAACTGAAACCCTGAAGCATCGTAGACGATGTTTTCAGCGCGCACATCCGCCCCCTCCCCCAGGCCATACGATTTACGATTTACGATTGCCGATTTACGATTTTCGATTGACGTTTGACGTTCGACGTTCGACGCTCGCAGGACTTCGACCAAGTAAGGGTACGAGGCGTCGTCACGATTGAGGACGGCGAGGCGAGGGTTGCCCTGGGGCTTGGGCTGCGTCTCGGCCAGCGACTGGAACAGGCGGGCTTTGGCGGCGCGATAGGCCTCGTACGAACCGTGATAATCCAGGTGCTCGTGGGTGATGTTCGTCACCACGCCAATGTCAAATTCACAGGCGTCAACACGGTGTTGCGCCCAACCGTGTGAAGTGGTTTCCAGAATGACATGGGTCAATCCGGCATCCACCATTAAAGATAAATAACGCTGAACATCCGGGGCGTCCGGCGTGGTGACGTGGAAGCCGGTATCCAGCACCTGGTCGCCGATGACGGCATTGACCGTAGAAATCATGCCGGCTTTGATACCGGCGGTCAACAGGATTTGGTAAATTAGATTCGTGGTGGTTGTTTTGCCGTCCGTGCCGGTGACGCCGATCATGGTCAATTTTCGAGCTGGATAGCCATAAAAGGCCGCCGCGAGATAGGCCAGCGCCTGGCGGGAATTTTCTACTTGAATATAGGGCACAGCCAGGCCTGCGAGCGGCTGTTCTCCGACGACCGCGGCCGCGCCTTTGGTAATTGCATCTGGAATGTATCCGTGGCCGTCGGCAGTGCCGCCAGTGCAGGCGACGAAAAGCGCGCCCGGCTTCACCTGGCGGCTGTCCGCAGTAACGGCGCTGACGGAGCAGGCGACTCCATTCAAACCCTGATGAGGAAACGGGAATGAGGAAAAAAGATCAGACAGCAAGACGGGTGACATGCAATAGTTTTACCACAAATGCATAAAGGCACAAAGAATTTTGCTTCTTTGTGCCTTCGTGATGAATGCCCTATAGATTCAGCGAAAACTCTGGCGGAGACCTTCGACCTTTCCGGCTATGGAGTCGTCCAGAACTTTGTCGCCGACGCGGATGATCAAACCGCCCAGGATGCCCGGGTTGACACGGAAAGCGACAGTCGCCTGGGTGCCCATCTTGGTTAAAATATCGCGTTTCAAAATAGTCTGCTCGTCAGCAGTCAACGGCAAAGCGCTGGTTACCTCAGCGGAAGTACCGCTAAGCTTCTCGCCTTCGAGAATAACGACCTTGCCCGACTTGACGCCGGAGAAAAAGCCTTCCAGGAGGGCGTGCTGACGTTTCTCGTCCAGCGACTCGCCGAGGAGTTTTTGCGCGGCAACGATAGCCAATGCAGCCACCTGGCCGCGCAAGTCGCCGAGCATACGATTGCGCTCTTCAGCCACTTCGGCCAGGGTCGCTTCACGTTGTTTTATGATTTCTTTATCGGCTTCGGCCTTTACTTCGAGGACGACTTTTTCGGCCCGCTCGGTAGCCTCATTGACGATATGGGCAGATTTGGCCTGTGCGTCCGCAATGATCCTGGCAGCTTCCTGTTCGGCGTTGGCGCGCGCCTCTGCCGCCACACGGGCATTTTCCTGACCCTGGGCAATGGTATTGCGCCGTTTGTCCAACATATTCGCCAGCGGAGAAAACATCCACTTGCGCAGGATGACAAAGACGATCAAGAAGCTGAGAATCTGCAATAACAGTAAACCGGGGTTAATCCCAAGCCCTTCCATGAGCAGTCTCCTTATCTGGCCTTAGGCAACGAAGAGCAGGACCAGCGCGACCACCAGAGCATAAATGGCCACGGCTTCAGCGAAGGCGATGGCCAGAATCATGTTGATCTGGATATCGCCGGCCACATCCGGGTTGCGGGCAATGCCCTGCACCGCACCGCTGCCCAGAATACCGATGCCGAGCCCGGCGCCCAGCGTACCGACCATTGCCAGACCTGCGGCCAGATATTTCAGGCCTTCCTTAATTGCCTCTGCAGCAACTTCGTTCATGATTGATTTCTCCTTAATGTAAGTAATGTAACGATATATGACTATGCGTGAGCCGCCTGAGCCTCGCTGTGTTCCTCGGCATGTTCACCGTGGCCTTTGGTAGCAACGGCAATAAACACCATGGTCAAAACGCCAAAAACCAGCGCCTGGATGACGCCAAAAAACAGCTCCAGGAAATACAAGCCGAACTGGCTGACCGGCAGGAGCGTTCCCAGTACGATCACCAGCACTGCGCCACCGAACATCGAGCCAAGAAGACGGAATGAGAAAGAGATGATCTTGGCGAATTCCGAGATGAACTCCAGGATACCGACGAAAATATCAATAAATGGATTGATCGCGTCGAACGCGTTCACATCCCGCTTCACCCACATTTTGAAAAACCGGCCAAAGTTCAAGAATTTGGCGAAGTATCCCGGGCCATTGGCTCGTATGCCAAAGACCTGCACCATGATCACTGCAATCAGCGCCAGCGATGCAGTGAAGTTCAGGTCAGTGGAAGGTGAACGAAAGAATGGTATTAAATGATAACCGCCATGCTCAGCCTCTACTGCGGTCAGGCCAGCCAAGCCGGGAATGATTTCGATTACCTCGTTCCCATGCCCCTCCGAATGTTCGATCAGGCCAATGCTTTCCATACCGGGAAAGAGCTTGAGCAGGTTGGCCGTCAGTACGAGGATGATGATCGTGCCAATCAGCGGAAATACCTGTTTGGCCCATTTCTTACCAACCGTCTTCTCGACAAGATTGTAAATTGCCTCAAAAATTGTCTCGAAAAAGGCGGCGATGCCTTTCGAGGGCGAACCATCCGCGCGGATGCCCCGCCCGGCAGCCAGCGCCAGGCCGATGACGACTAAGTCCACAATGATGGTGGTGACCAGCGTATTCGTCAACGGAATCTCACCCAAAAAGGGTAAGACCACCAACGGGGCTTTAGTTATATGTTCGCCCGCAAGCGAGACGGCCGGCCGGGCCGGTTTCACCAGCGCTCCCGCAATGCCGACGGCAATCAGAAGCGATAAAACCAGCCAACGGGTTATATGGATGCTTTTCTTCTCACGAGTTGTCACGCGTGCCTTCCTCCACAATTTAGATTTTCTTATCCTGAGGCGAATCAGGGACAGCATCTCTAATTTGTTTTTTTGCCCGGTTGACCAACCAAAAAATTAATACCCACGTCAGGGGAACGCTTGCCAGGATGAGCAAAATGACGAACATCCCGTTGGTCGTAAAGGCGCGATCCAGCCAAAGCCCGGCCAGCAAAGCAACAAAAACAATAACGAATGTAAAGCAACCAACCTGAATGGCAACGCCGACCAGGTATCGGCTCATTACCGAGCGAGAAAGTGCCTTTTTATCTTTATCCGGCTGGTTCATGGCGGCGAAATTATAACATACGGGAGTGAAATTAGAACAGATTCGCTGCTGAACTGCTTGCCAATCCAAACCAGGGGCCGAAAAGTACACCGACCAGAATAATGCCGATGGAGAGGATGGTCAGCGCAATTGCATACGGACGTGAGATTGGAATCGGGTGTTTCTCCTCGTCCTCATTTTCCATCCGATACAGATAGACGTATTTCAGCACTATCATATAGTAGTACAGGCCGATAATCGAATTCAAGACACCGACCACTGCCAGCCAGACCCAGCCCTGCTCGACGGCTGCAGCAAAGACGAACACCTTGGCGACAAAACCACCGAAAGGCGGCATCCCGGCCAGGGATAGGAAAGCAACCATCATCATCAAAGCCAGCGTGGGCGCACGGCGGCTTAGTCCATAATAGGCTTTCAGGTCATCCGAGCCGGTCACGCGACCGACGGCTGCGACAATCCCGAAGGCCGCAAGATTGGTCAAGATGTAGGCGATCAGATAAAAGACTGCGCTGGCCGCGCCCAATTGCGAGAAAGCGACCACGCCGATCATGGCATAGCCAGCATGGGCAATCGAAGAATAGGCCAGCATGCGTTTTATGTTCTTCTGCGCCAGGGCAATCAGGTTGCCGACCGTCATGGTCAGAGTGGCCAGGATAGCCAGGATCAGGCTCCAGTCCGTCGAAATGGACGGAAAAACGACCATGAAAAGGCGCAAAATGACCGCAAACCCGGCCGCCTTCGATGCTGTGGAGAGGAAACCAGCGACCGGCGTGGGCGCGCCCTCGTACACGTCCGGCGCCCAGAAATGGAATGGAAAGAGCGAAACTTTAAAAGCCAGCCCGATAAGGACCATGAAAAGCACACCCAGCGCAAGCAGGCTGAAGGTCGGGAACGAGGCGGCCAGTTCATAAAGGCCGGTTTTACCGCTAAAGCCGTAAATCAGGCTGAAGCCGTATAACATGACAGTCGAAGTCAACGCGCCGAAGAGCAGGTATTTGAAACCCGACTCGGTTGATTTTTCGTCGCCGGTCAGGAAACCGGCCAGGATGTAGAGCGGGATGGAGGTCGTCTCGATGGCCAGGTAGAGCATCACCAGGTCGGCAGCGGAGGCCATCAGGGACATGCCCAAGGTGGCAGCCAGGAGCAGCATGTAGGCCTCGGCGCGGCGTCCGAGTCGTTCCACGTCCATCATGAAAAGCGAGGTGATGGCCGCGCTGAAGAGGAAGAACATCTTGAAGGCAAAGCCGAGCCAGTCGTAGCGCAACATACCGCCAAAAACCAGGGCCGGGGCCGAAGGACGGGCGAGCACCAGGCTGACAGCCAGGGTGAGCAGCAGGCCGCCAGCGGTCAGCCAACCCAGGTTCAGGTGGCGGCTCGCCTCCTTCCAGAACGGATCCAGGATCAGAACCAGGAGAGCGAGAGTCAGCAGGAGGATTTCCGGCAGGATGGCAAAGATGTTGGAGGGAACAAAAGCAGTCACTTATGCACCTCCCAGAAGGCTCAAGATGTGTTGGACGCCGGTCTGCACCCACGGAACCATTACGGAGGGGAAGAGGCCCAAGCCGATCATGATGACGCACAACAAAACCAGGGCGACTTTGTCATAGACAGTGATAGTCCCGATATGGCCCTCGAATTCGGCCGGCATACTGCCAAAAAAGACGCGGCGCACGGCGAGCATAATATACGCAGCGGTGACGACGATGGAGATGGCAGCGATGATCGCCACGAGAGGTTTTACCTGCCAGATGCCCATAAAGATGGGGAACTCGGCTACGAAACCGGAGAAGCCCGGCATACCCATCGAAACCAGACCACCGATGATGAAGGCTACCGCCACCAGGGGCAGCGGCTTGGCCATGCCGCCCAATTTGGGGATATCCCTGGTATGCGCCCGGTCGTAGACCATGCCGACGGCAGCAAAGAAGAGAGCCGTCATCACGCCATGCGAGAACATCTGCATACCCGCGCCGGTCAGTCCGAGTTTCGTCATCGTGGAGAAACCCATCATGACCAGACCCATGTGCGAGACCGAAGAGAAACCAATGATGTATTTGAAATCTGTCTGCACCATGGCGATGAAAGCGCCATAGACGATATTGACCAAAGCCAGAGCCATGATCAACCCGCCCCAGGTTTTGGCGCCTTCGGGCAGAAGCATGATGCCGACGCGCAGGGCTGCGAAGGCGCCCAGTTTCATCAAGACGCCGGCGTGGAACATCGAAACGGCGGTCGGCGCGGCGACGTGACCATCCGGCGACCAGTTATGGAAGGGGAAGATGCCGCCCAAGACTGCAAAACCGAAGAAGACGAAGGGGAACCATAAATTCTGGAACGCCGGCGAGAAGGCCGCCTGCTCCAGGGCGAGCATATCAAAGGTGCGCAAACCGCTCTGCCAGTACATCGCCAGCGCGCCGACCAGGGAGACGACCGAACCGATGAACAAGTAGAGGGTCAGCTTCATCGCCGCGTATTCACGCGTCTTGATCCAACCCCAAATGGCGATGAGCAGGTACATCGGGAAGACGGCGATTTCGTAGAAGAAGAACAACATGAACAGGTCGAGCGAGACGAAAACTCCGAACACGCCGCTCGCCAGGATAAACAAAAAGGCGAAAAATTCACGCGGACGGTCCTCTATGCCCCAGGAGATCAAGACCCCGGTAAACATGACCACGCCGGTCAGCAGGACGAGCGGAGCGCTGATCCCATCCACGCCAAAGTAAAGGCTGATGCCAAGCATCGGCATCCAGTTATATTTTTCAATGAGCTGATAACCGGCCGCCACCTTGTCATAAGTGAAATAAACCCAGAGCGAGAGAAGCAGCGCCAAAGTTGCCGCGGCCAGCGCGGTGACGCGAATCTCGGTCTTGCGCTCAGAATTTATCAGCAGGATGAGCAGCGCCGCGACCATGGGGGTGAAGACGATGACGCTTAGTATCGGAAATTGCATGAGTCACCTCAGATATAGAGAGAAGAGAGTAGAGATTAGAGAGTAGTTCACTATTCTCGACTCTCTACTCTCTGTTCTTTTTAAAACAGCATTATCACAGCCTTATTTATCACATCCAGTATCCACGCTGGCCAGATACCAATGACCAGGATGAGCGCCATCAGCGGGGCCATGACGACAATCTCACGCGTATTGATCTCGGTCAAGCAATGCTCGCCATGTGCCCAGTGCTCGTTCAACGGGCCGTGTAAAACCTGCTTGACGCCCTTGAGAATATATGCGCCCGTGAAAAGCAGTCCCAACATGGCGATGGCGGTATAGACCGTCAGGATCGGCCAGGCGCCGCGCACAACCAGAAATTCGGAGACGAAGCCGTTCAGGCCGGGCAGACCAAGCGAGGCCATGGAGGTGAAGAGCAGGATGCCGCCATAAACCGGCACGAGCGGGAAAAGCCCGCCGAAATCGTTCAGGTTGCGGGTGTGCGTCCGCTCGTAGATCACACCGACCAGGAAGAACATGCCCGCCGCAGAAAGGCCATGATTGAACATCTGCAGGACAGCGCCGTTCAAGGCGATGTTCTTGCTCAAATTGAGGGCGAGATCCGGGTTATTCATTCCAACTTTAGCCGCCGCGGCAATGCCGAGCAGCACAAAGCCCATGTGGTTGACGGATGAATAGGCCACCAAACGCTTGAAGTCCGTCTGGCCGTAGGCGGCGAAGGCGCCGAAGACAATCGCCATCACCGCCAGGAAGGCCAAAGCCCCGGCGAAGCGCTGGGCTTCCAGAGGATAAAGCGGCAGCACCAGGCGCAGGAAGCCATAGGCGCCCAATTTCAGCAGCACGCCGGCCAGGATCATGGAGCCGGCCGTCGGCGCTTCGGTGTGGGCATCCGGCAGCCAGGTATGGAAAGGCCAGACAGGCACCTTGATCGCAAAAGCGACCACAAAAGCCCAGAAGGCGACTGTCTTGACGGTGGAAACAGACAGGCCGAATACAGACCCTTCCAGAGCATTCCATTTCTGATATAACAGCGGCAGATCATAGGTCTGGAAAAGAACACCCAGCATCTGGATGGCCAAAAGCAGGCCAAGCGAGCCGGCCATGGTGTAGATCATGAACTTGAGCGAGGCGTAGTTGCGCGCCTGCATCTTGATCCCACCCCAGAGCACGCGTTCGCCTTTCTCACTCCCCCACTGGTTGATCAGGAAGTACATCGGCACCAGGCCGATTTCCCAGAAGACAAAGAAGATCAACAGGTCGAGCGCCAGGAAGACGCCCAACATGCCCGTCTCCAGGAAAAGGAAGAGCATCATGTAGGCCTTGACTTTATCCTGGATGCTGAAGGAGGCCAGGATGGCCAGCGGCGTCAGCAGCGTGGTCAACAGGACCATGGTCAACGAAAGCCCGTCCACGCCGACGTGGAAGGTGGAGTGGATCGCCTCGTACCAGGGATATTGCTCGCTGAACTGGAAACCGGAAGCGGATGGGTCAAAACGCATCCACAACCAGACGGAAAGTCCGAACGGAACCAGGCTGGCGATCAGCGCCGTCCAGCGGATGACTTTCACATCTTCCTGGGGCAGGAACAGGATGACCAGCGCCGCCAGGACGGGGAAGAAGAGGATGAGTGTCAAAAGGTGACTGCCAAGAAAGTCCATTACACTCCTCCAATCAGGAAGTAGTAAAGCACCACAAAAAGCACGATCATCGCGAAGGAAACGACCATATAGGATTGGATGCGCCCCGCCTGGATGAAGCGCAGATTGCGGCCGGTTTTCTTCACCACGTTCCCCGTGCCATCACCGATGAATTCGTTGATGACCGGCTTGTCAAAGTAGTTGCGCAAGAAGCCGCCCAGCCAGAGCGCCACACGCCCAAGGCTATGCAGGAGGCCATCAATAACTTTGGCATCCATGAACATGTAAGTGAAGGTCTCAGAAATCCAGTATGCCGATCGGACGAATAAAAAGTTGTATGCTTCATCGAAGTAATACTTGTTCTTCAAGAGCGGGATTTGCAACCGATCCTGCTCCGGTGACTTGACTTTATGATAGACCAGCCAACCCAGCAGCAGTCCGCCGAGCGCCACGCCCAGCGAGGTGGCAAGCGGAAGGATGTCGAATTCCACCGCTTTTGGATGATGGGCCAGCGTCCCGCCGATGAATTCATGGATCCAATTCGGGATGATTCCGCCAATAACCGGGAAGTGTTCGGGGATGCCCACCCAGCCGAAGCCGATGGCAAAGACCGAAAGAATGACCAGCGGCAGGGTCATAGTCCAGGGCGTCTCCTGGGCGTGTTGCGCGGCTTTGCTGCGAGGTTGACCCAGAAAAGTCAATGTGATCTGGCGCATGGTGTAGAAAGCTGTCAGGAAGGCCGCGATTGCCAGGGTGGCGAAGACGGCCCAATGTCCATGCCCGAAGGCGTCGGCCAGGATTTCGTCCTTCGACCAGAAACCAGCCGTCAGCAGCGGGAAACCGGAGAGGGCGAATCCGCCGATCAGGAAGGTCCCGAAAGTGACCGGCATTTTTTTGCGTAGGCCACCCATGTTGAACATATCGTTGGCGTCCAGATGTTCGCCGCTGTGTAGCGCGCCGTGCTCAATCCCGTGGATGACTGAGCCGGAGCCAAGGAAGAGCAACGCCTTGAAGAAGGCATGGGTGATCAGATGGAAAGCCGCCGCCACGTACGCGCCGATACCGAGAGCAGCGATCATGAAGCCCAACTGAGAAATCGTCGAGTATGCCAGCACGCGTTTGATGTCGTTTTGCGCCACTGCAATCGTCGCCGCAAAGATAGCCGTGAACGCGCCGATGAAGGCGATGATGCTCATCGTGGTCGTCAGGCCATGACCGGTGAAATCGGCCGTAATCAGCGGGAACATGCGCAGCGCGGCGTAGACACCCGCCGAGACCATCGTGGCGGCATGGATCATCGCGCTGACCGGCGTCGGGCCTTCCATGGCGTCCGGCAGCCAGACGTGGAGCGGCCACTGCGCGGATTTACCCACCGTGCCGATGAAGAGCAGCAAGCCAATCAGTCCCGCTGCCGAAAGGCCGAGAAAAGGCGTAGCGGTGGTGGCCAGCAGGTGGAGCGTTTCTGCGGTGAAGATTTCGCGGAAGGATAGTGTTCCGGTTGCCGAGTACAGGAAGGCAATGCCGAGCAGCATGAACACGTCGCCGACGCGGGTGGTCATGAAGGCTTTGATGGCTGCATCGCGTGCTGATTTCTTGCCGTACCAGAAACCGATCAGCAGGTAGGAGCACAGTCCCATGATCTCCCAGCCGACGAAGAGGGTCAGCAGGTTGTTCGAAACGACCAGCGTGTACATCCCGAAGGCGAACAAACCGATAAATGCAAAGAAGCGCGAGTACATCGGCTCGATGGAAGGTACGACATGCTTGTGTCCTTTCTCATCTTCGAGCGTCGCGCCGTGCGGCGGCAGGCCGGGGCGGTCATGGTCACCCCTGGGCTGGCCATAATTATGATAGCCAACGCTATAGATAAAGATCATCAACACCGTCCAGGCGACGAAGAACAGCGTCGCAGCCGAGAGCGGATCAATCAGCACCCCAATCTTGAGCCAGGTATCCCCCGTCGGCAGCCAGTTGAGCGTTGATTCGAAAACTTCCTTGCCAAATTCATGCACCCCCAGGGCGCGCACGAAAACCAGCATGCTCCCCAGCCACGAGAGCAAGGCCGCGCCAACGGCCAGGCTGTGGCTGAGCGCCTTGCGCTTGTTGGTGAACAACACGATCAGGAAGAAGGCCAATAAGGGCGGGAGAGGGAGTAACCAGATGATTGTTTCAGTCGTCATGAAGCCTCCAAAACGTTCGAACGTTTGAACGTTCAAACGTTGAAACGTTCTACCATTTCATCAAATCTACTTCATCGGCCACAACCGTCTGACGGCGACGATACACGGAAACGATCAAAGCCAGGCCGACAGCCACTTCGGCGGCGGCCACGGCAAAGACGATAATCGCAAAGACCTGTCCGGCCATCTTCGCCGGGTCCAGATAGCGCCAAAAGGCTACCAGGTTGATGTTGACGGCATTGAGCATCAATTCGATGCCGAGCAGGATGGCGATGGCGTTCTTACGAGCAAGCACACCAAAGAAGCCGATGCTGAAGAGCGCAGCGGACAAGATCAGGAACCATGAAAGTGGAATACTCATAACTACCTCTTACTTCCTGGTTGCCGCGAGATAGACAGCGCCAATCAGCGCCGCCAAAAGCAGGATCGAAGCGACCTCGAATGGCAGCAAGTATAAGTCCGGGGAGACCAGGGCTGCACCGAGCGCGCCGAGCGTGTCCAACCCCGCGGGTATGACCGCGGCGCTGCGGTTGATATCCGCTTGATTGATCAGCAGGAATGCAAGGCCAGAAAAGGCCAACATGCCGAGCAGCGCGGCGAGCCACCAATTCTTGCGCAACTGCGGCCCCCGGTCGCGCATCTCGCGCCGGGTGAGCATGACAGCAAAAATGAACAAGATGGCGATCGCGCCAATGTAGACCACCACCTGGACGACCACAAAGAAACCCGCATTCAGGACTGCGTAAAGTATGGCCACGCCAAAGAGCGCGGCAACCAGCCATAATGCAGCATGGATCAGGTTGCGCGTGGTCACAACCATCAGCGCAGAGCTGATAATCAACGCGGCGGTCAGGATAAAGATGATTTGATCAGGAGTCATAGATTTGCTCCGCAGAGTTGTGTCATTGCGAGCCACCGCACTTTGGTGGCAAAGGAATCTCCGCGCCTAACAGGGGATTGCTTCCCTTCGACAGGTTCAGGGCAGGCGTCGGGTCTCCCCCTTCGGGGACTTCGCGATACGGCGGCGGTGGTTGAGTAGCGTTCTCTGGATTACGCTGGCGTCTAGCATACGCGCGCAGGATCTCAATCGTTGCCCAAGCAATACCTGCATTGGCCAGGAACATCCCAAGGAGATAAAAATTGGATGTCGCGAGCAGTTTATTCAACAGCGCAGTAACAATCAACAGGACAAAAGAGAGCGGCGTGAGGAACTTCCAACAAAAGGCTAACATGTGGTCAATGCGGATGCGCGGCATGGAATACTTTACCCACATGATCACCCAGTAGAAGAACAAGGCTTTCGCCAGGAAAATCAAGACCCCCAGCAAGGGATATTTTTCCAGCCCGAAGAAATTGTAGCCGCCAAAGAACAGGATGGCAATAAAGCCGCCAAAGGTGAAGGAATGCAGCAATTCGCTCGCATAGAACCAGCCGAACTTCATACCGGTGTATTCGATGTGGAAGCCGGCCACGATCTCGGACTCAGCTTCATTCAAGTCGAACGGCGCACGACCCAATTCGGCGATGGCGCTGATAATGAAGATCACGGCGGCAAGCGGTGATAAGATGAAAATCCATACTCCGCCCCCACCCTGAAATTCGGTGATACCCTTGACGCTCATCGTTCCGGTGATGATAGTCGGGATGAGCAGAACAACCACCATGGGGATCTCGAAAGAGATCATGGTTGCTACCATACGGAAGGCACCCAACAAGGCATACTTATTGTTCGAAGCCCAGCCGGCCATGACAATGGAAAGCGTCCCCAAAGCGCCAGCCGCAACCAGATATAACAGCGCGACGTTGAGATCTACTCCGTAGATTGTGGAGGCCAGCGGGAGGATCGCCCAAAGCACGATGACCGCCGTCGCAGCCAACACAGGCGCGATGTTGTAGACGACCTTGTCCGCTCCATCGGGGGTAATGTCCTCTTTGATGACCAGCTTGACGATGTCCGCGAAGGGTTGGAAAATGCCGAAGGGGCCGATCCGATTCGGTCCGAGGCGGTTCTGGAAACGCGCCACCACTTTACGTTCGATCCAGACGAGGATGATATCCAGCACCATAGCAAAGACGATCAAAATAATTATGCCCAACAAGGCAAGCAGGATATTCGCCAGGTCAACACCCAACCCCCAACCCGTTAGCAGGCCGCGCAGCCAGACGGCGATGAAGTTGATCGGGTCAGTCCAAAAAGTCATGGATCACTCCTTTTAGCCACACTTCTCGCCCCTCGCCTCACGAAGCGCCTCTTGCGCAGCACGCCCGAAGAGTGCGAAGGGGGCAGGGAGAGGTATGCCAACAAATAAAAGGCTGAAAGGATAACGCCCTGTCAGCCTTTTATGATTCTCTATTGCTTTTACACCCATTCCAACATCCCTTTGCGCCAGACATACACCAGACCGGCAACGAGGATGAGAATGAATAGGATGCCTTCCAGCACCACAAAGAGAGGTAATTTGTCCATTGCGAGCGCCCATGGGAAAAGAAAGACGGTCTCAACGTCAAAGATGAGGAATACCAGCGCGAAAATGTAGTATTGGGCTTTAAATTGAACCCAGGAATCCCCCACTGTCTCGATACCACATTCATACGTACTCTGTTTGACCGGATTCGGTTTTTTCGGCGCCAACAACCAGGATAACAGCAGTGGAACGACCGGCACAATGATTCCAATGATCAAGAAGAGACTAATGTAAAGCCATGCGGTTTGCATAAGCACCCCGGAAAGGAAAATTTGTTGTCCCATACAGCCTGGCAACGGGCGAATTTTACCATAAACAAGTTCATTCGCTTACTAATCCCCGTCTTGTTTTTATGTGATTTTTGTCATATATCCGTGTTCATCCGGGGTGCGTTTCAAATGAGTTGAAGTAAGAACGTCCCGAAGGTTTTGCTGAGAAAA
>JASEHI010000035.1 GCA_030018695.1 Anaerolineales bacterium | reverse complement strand
TTCGTTGACCGTATTACTTGCCAGCCCAGCCTCCCACAGGGAAAGCCGTGTGTCACGAATTGAAAGAATTGTTCCGTCTGTTATTCGATACACTCACAGACCGCGATGAAGCAAAAAGCGCTCTGCAAACTTGGATGCAACAGGTCGAAGCGTTGGGCGTGAAAGCGTTCAAGCCTTTCCTGGTTACCTTGAACAACTGGCTCGAACAAATCCTCAATTACTTCCTGGAAGGCTGGACCAACGCTTTTGCCGAAGGCATCAACAACAAGATCAAACTCATCAAACGCAGGGCTTTTGGGTACACCAATTTCGACCACCTCCGCTTACACATCCTGGTCGAGTGTGCGCCCAACCCCACTTAAAACCAGAGAGCCATAAAAGAGCGTGCGAACTGCGCACGCTCCCATCTCCGCGACCCATTACGGGCCGCGGAGGAAAATTGTACACCCAATCGGGATCTGTACGGTCCGAAGGCCATACAGGTCCCGGTCCCAGGCGCCCTCTGGGTCGATAGGGTCCCAGGTCCAGTTTCCGAAAACGTCCTCCAGTGCGACACGTGTTTCAAAATCGCACTGGACTTGCATTCCCATCCCCTTTGGGAATGGAACGTTCCCAGTTTCTGGGTTATAGGCGATAACTCCTATATATCCACTGTTGTCAGTGAAAATCACCCAGTGGATCTCCGTGGGGCTGGCCGTGGGAGTGGGGGTATCGGTCGGCGTCGCCGTGGGGCTGGCCGTGGCCGTTGGGCTGGCCGTCACGGTCGGCGACGGTGTTTCTGTCGCCGTCGCGGTCGCGGTGGGAGAGACTTCCGAAGTCTCTGAGACTTCGGAAGTCTGCGCGGGCCAAATTCCGCGCAGGGCGAATCCGCCGGCGAAGGCAGCCAGGGTGAGCAGGATGATGAGGATGGCCTTTTTCATGGTTTGCTCCGCTTCAGAAAATCAGCCCGCCCCATAGGAAATCCTTGAAATCCGGCGCGGGGTAACGCCCGATCAGCCAGGTTTCTCGAATCGCGTGTTTTTCGGCCAGCCGTTTCAGCCGGCGCTGGTCTGTTTTGAGCGGGTGATATTTCACTTCCAGCGCAACAGGCGGCTGACCGGCGGCGCGCAAGACAAAGTCAATTTCGTACTCGCTGCCCTTCGAGAGATAGGCCAGTTCCCCATACGGACGCAACTGGTTGAAAATGGCGTTCTCGAACAGCGCCCCTTCGCTGATCTGGGCCAGGATGCCGGCAATGCCGTTGTCGCAGAAATAGAGTTTCCGGCCCAGCGTTACCGATTTTTCCCCTCCGGCGTAGGCGGGCAGGCGGGCGATGATGTAAGTCTTTTCCAGGAATTCCAGGTACTGCACCAGCGTGGGACGGGAAAGCCCGGCCGCAGAGGCGAGTTTGGTCATGTCCAGTTTGTTGCCGATGCGCAGGGCCAGCAGGCGCAGCAATTGTTGGAGTTCGTTGATTTTCTGGAAATCGGCCAGTGAGCGGACGTCAATGTTGATATAGGATGAAAAGATATCGTTCAAAATGTCCCGGCGGGCAGCGGGACGCGCTTCGAGAACCACATCGGGCAGGCCGCCGTAAATAAGGTATTCATCGTACAGCGTCTTCAGCCGCTCGAATTCGTAGGGGTCGAAGCGCATCTCTTCCAGGCGGGCGCGTGGACGGTATGGCGCGCCGCGGAATTCGAGGAATTCCCCGAAGCGCAGCGGGAGCAGCTCGAACACCACCTTTCGCCCGGCCATGGATTCGCTGAAGAGGTTCTTCAGGTAATACGAACTTGACCCGCTCAACAGGAACTTGACCCCGTAGTGGTCATAAAGATATTTGACTACGCTTGGGCTGTTTGGGGCGTATTGGATTTCATCCAGGGCAACGATCAGCGGCGCGGCGGGATCCAGCCCCCGGTTGCGCAGGAAATCCAGCACGATCTCGTAGTTGCTCTCCTGGAAGACAGCGCGCTGGTCGAGGCGTTCCAGGTCGAGGTAGATTTTGTTCGCCGAGGGGACCTGTTCCAACAGCCAGCGCAGGGTGGTCGTCTTGCCAACGCGGCGCATGCCGGTGATAACGACGATGCGCTTATCAGCGAGCGCGGCTTTCAGGGTGGGGAAAAGGGAACGGGGGTAGATGTTCATGTTTGTATTTTACGAAATAATGCCTTTTTTGTAAACCATCACTTTACAACTGCTTACGTTTCACGCATTACGATTTACGAATCACGCATTACGATTTACAATGCTAACACTTATGGACACCGAAACCGCTTACAATCAGGCCCTCGATTATCTCTACTCTTTCGTAGATTATAGCCTGAAACACGCCTCCGAACTGGCCAAGGCCGATTTCAACCTGGAGCGGATGCGCGCCCTGATGGCTTTACTCGGCAACCCGCAAAATGCTTATCCGATTATCCACGTGGCCGGGACGAAGGGCAAAGGCTCCACCTCGGCGCTGATCGCCTCGGCGCTGACCGCCGCCGGGTATCGCAGCGGCCTCTATACCTCGCCGCATTTGCAGGATTACGTCGAGCGGATACAGATCAACGGCCTGCCCATTTCACATCATGAACTGGTCGAACTGGTCGAACAGGTCAAACCGGCGGTTGCCAAAATCCCGCTGCTGACCACTTTCGAGATCACCACTGCCATCGGCTGCCTCTGTTTTGCCCAAAAGAATGTAGCTGCCGCCGTCATCGAGGTGGGACTGGGCGGGCGGCTGGACGCAACCAACGTCGTCACGCCGCGCGTCGCGGTAATCACCTCGCTTTCCTACGATCACATGGCCGTGCTGGGCAACACGCTGGCTGCGATTGCCGCTGAAAAAGCTGGCATCATCAAAGAAGGTAAGCCAGTGATTTCTTCTCCGCAGAAGGAAGAAGCCCTGCAAGTGCTGGAACGCGTGGCAAAGGAACGTCACGCCTCGTTGACTCTCGTCGGGCGGGATGTCACTTACACGCCATTAAGCCGCTCGCTGGAAGGTCAAACTTTCCAACTTTCAAACCTTTCAACTTGCGCACTGAAGATTCCTCTGCTCGGCGCGTATCAAGTTGAAAATGCCTCCACGGCCTATGCGGCGCTGAAAGTCAGCGGATTGAATGTGAGTGATGAGGCCATCCAAAAAGGTTTTGGCGAAGTCCAATGGCCGTGCCGTTTTGAAATCGTCCGCCGCGAACCACCGGTGATACTCGATTCCGCGCATAACATCGATTCGGCCGAGAAACTGCGCCAGGCGCTGGAGGATTACTTCCCGGGCCGGCCGGTGATCCTGATCTTTGGTGCCTCGGAAGACAAGGATGTTCCTGGCATGTTTACGGCCTGGAAACCGCGCCTGAACTCGATCCTCGCCACCCAAGCCGATCACCCGCGCGCCCTCAAGCCGGAGCAACTCGTCGAAACGGCGAACAGGCTCGGGGTTCGTGCCGAAGCGGTGAAACCCGTAGAGGCGGCTTTGGCACGCGCGTTGGAATTATCTAAAAAAGATGGTAGCATTGTCCTCACCGCGGGCAGCATGTTTGTCACTGCGGAAGTTCGCACCGCGTGGCAGGAGTGCGTTGGCAAGTTGGAAGGTTGACAAGTTGGAAGGTTAGCGCGCGTTCATGTTACAAACTTGCGAACCTGCAAACTTGTTAACATGTGAACTTGTCAACCTGCAAACGTATAGACGGCAATGAGGAATTATGAACAACGATTGGTCTTTCCCAGACGACGAAGAAGCCTTTAACCTGGCGCTTTCGCAACGCACGGACGAGATTTACCGTGTCCCCAACCTGACGCCGGACGAGGATGGGATTATCGAAGCGCTCGTCCTGCCGCTGCGCGACATGGTCATCTTCCCGCATATGGTGACACCAATCTTTGTCGCCCGCCCGGCCTCCATGCTGGCTATCCAGGAAGCTCACTCGCGCGCCAGTACCGTAATCGGTTTGACGCAGCGCGATCCGGAGGTCGAGGATCCGCGGCCGCAGGATTTCCTGCCCATTGGCGTGGAAATGGCCGTTGGGCGCTTGCTCAGTATGCCGGATGGTTCCAGCTCGGCGCTGGTGCAGGGACGGCGGCGGGTCGAGATCCTGGAATTTACCCGCCTGGAACCGGTCATCAAGGTGCGCGCCCGGGTCTTTTACGAGACGACCGCTGCCGACCGGCAGACCCAGGCGCTGATGCGCTCGGCGCTCGACCTGTTCGACCGCTGTATCCAGCTCGACCGCTCGATCCCTGAGGAGGCGCATCTCTTTGCCCTGAACATCGTCGAACCTGGCTGGTTATCCGACATGATTACTACGGCGGTCTCCTTCGATTTTGAGGAACGACAAGCCCTGTTGCAGATGACCGACCCGCGCGAGCGGCTCAAGCGGATCAACAAACTGCTCGCCGAAGAAGTGGACGTGCTGGAGCTGGAAGACGAAATCCACAGCCGCGTCCAAAACGAGGTGGATAAGAGCCAGCGCGAGTTCTACCTGCGCGAACAGATGAAGGCGATCCAAACCGAGCTGGGCGATGGCGACATCTGGACGAGGGATGTCAATGAACTGCGTCAAAGAATTGAACAGGCCGACCTGCCTGAGCAGGCCAAAGTCACGGCGATGAAGGAAATCGAGCGGCTCAATCAAATGCCGCCCATGGCCCCCGAGGTCGGCATCATCCGTAGTTACATTGACTGGATCCTCGACTTGCCCTGGTCAAAGCTGACCGAGGACAACCTGGACGTGAAGCACGCGGCCAGAGTATTGGAGCGCGACCATTACGGCCTGAAGAAAGCAAAAGAACGCATTTTGGAATACATCGCGGTGCGCTCGCTGCACCCGAAAAAGGAACGCCAGCCGATCTTGTGTTTCGTCGGGCCGCCCGGCACGGGCAAGACATCGCTGGGCCGTTCCATTGCGGAGGCGCTGGGACGCAAGTTCGTGCGCCTTTCGCTGGGCGGCGTGCGGGATGAGGCCGAAATCCGCGGCCACCGACGCACGTACATCGGCGCGCTGCCCGGACGCATCCTCCAGACCATGCGCCGTGCCGCGACGGCCAATCCGCTTTTCATGCTGGATGAGATAGACAAACTCGGCTCGGATTTCCGCGGCGACCCGGCTGCGGCGCTGCTCGAAGTGCTCGACCCGGAGCAGAATCACGCTTTCTCCGACCATTATCTGGACCTGGACTTCGACCTTTCGAAGGTCATGTTCATCACCACTGCCAACACGCTCGGCCCGATTCCACCCGCCCTGCTCGACCGGCTGGAAGTAATCGAGTTTCCCGGTTACATCGAAGAGGAGAAAATCATCATTGCCAACCGATTCCTGATCCCGCGCCAGTTGGAAGAGAACGGGCTGGAAGAAGTCGGGTTGAATTTCGAGCCACAGGCGCTGCAGCGCATCATCCGCGAGTACACCTATGAGGCCGGCGTGCGCAATTTGGAGCGCGAGATTGGCCGCGTCTGCCGCAAAGTGGCGCGCTGGAAGGCGGAGGTGAAGAAGTATCCAGAACAAATTAGCGCGGCGGTGATCGAGAAATTCCTCGGCCCACCCCAATTTTTCGAGACCGAGGCCGAGCGCAAGGACGAAGTCGGCGTGGCTGCCGGCCTGGCCTGGACTGAAAACGGCGGCGAGATCATGTTCGTCGAGGTCGCTGTACTGGATGGCAAAGGCAACTTGCAGATGACCGGTCAGATTGGGGATGTGATGCAGGAATCGGGTCAGGCCGCATTGACCTATCTCAAATCCCGCGCCGCCATGCTCGGCATTGACCCGGATGTCTTCGAGCGCCTGGATATCCACATGCACCTGCCCGAGGGGGCGATTCCAAAGGACGGCCCGTCGGCGGGTATCACGCTTTGCTCGGCGTTGATCTCGGCTTTCACCGGGCGTCCGGTTTCCAAAGATGTGGCGATGACCGGCGAGATCACCCTGCGCGGGCGCGTGCTGCCGGTGGGTGGGGTGCGCGAGAAGGTGATGGCCGCCCACCGCGCCGGATTGAAAACCGTCATCATCCCGCTGCGCAACCAGAAGGATTTGGTGGACATCCCCAAGCGCGCCCGCGATGACCTGAAGATCATCCCGGTTCAACACATGGATCAGGTTATCGAAATTGCAATCGCGGCGGATCCGATTGCCGAGCCGCCGCAGCCGAGGCGCAGGCAGGATGAACAAACGCAGGAGGATGAGTAAAACGTGAAACGTAAAACGTGAAACGTGAAACGTAAACTCATTACGCTTTACGTTTTACGCTTTATTTCCCAATCACCACAGGAAAAAACATGGCCATCTCTCTCAAGAACAGAATCGTACTGATTACCGGCGCCTCCTCCGGCTTCGGGGAAGACGCGGCTCGTCTATTTGCAAAGGAAGGCGCGACGGTCGTCCTGGCCGCCCGGCGCATGGAACGGCTGACCGCCCTGGCCGAGGACATCCGCGCCGCTGGCGGCCAGGCCTTTGCCATCCCGCTGGATGTGAGCGAGCAATCCCAGATCGAGGAGGCCGTCCAGACCGTGTTAGACAACTTTGGCCACATTGACATCCTCTTCAACAACGCCGGCTTTGGCCGCCTCGACTGGCTGGAACGCCTCGACCCCCGCCGCGATATTGATACTCAGATTGATGTCAACCTGCGCGGCGTAATACAGGTGACGCGGGCTGTGTTACCGCAGATGATCACCCGTCGCTCCGGTCACATAATAAATATGTCCTCGGTGGCCGGTATGATCGCCGCGCCGCTCTACAGCATCTATGCCGCCACCAAGTATGGCGTGCGCGGCTTCAGCGACGCGGTGCGGCGCGAGGTCGCGCCTTTTGGTATCCGGGTTTCCGGCATCTACCCCGGCCCGGCCGCCACCGAGTTCGGCCAGCACTCCGGCGATAACGCCGTGAAAAGCAGCCTCAAATTGCCGCACTGGCTTTGGATGACCTCCGGGTATGTTGCCCGGCGCACGGTCGGCCTGGCGAAACGCCCGCGCCGCACGTTGATCATCCCCTGGTACTACCGCATTATTATCGGATTCGACATGCTCTTCCCCGGCCTGGTGGACTGGATTTTGAAAGAGGCTTTCGTCAACAGATTCCACCACGACCCGCAAAAGACGCGAGCGGGAGGACATGAAGAACACGAAGGAAAGAATCAAGAAAATCCGTGAATAGTACTCGACCACTATGTGGTGAAGTACGAGGGCAAGAACTATGAGAAAAAGAATTGTATGGCTGATAATTATCGTTTTGTTAGGGGCAATTTTGAGTGCTTGTAATACTCAAAAACTGGAGCCTACTTTAACATTTGAACCAGTCAGTACGCTACCTCCGGCGGCAACTAATACATCAGTCCCAACAAATACGCCTGAGGCAACAGTTCTACATACAGCGACTGTCCTACCTACATTGGTTGAAACAGAGCAACCGACGATGGGATCAACTCGTATCTTCGAAGTTGACCAGATGGTACAAGTGTATGTTCCATCTGGCGAATTCATCATGGGGTCGACTGACAAAGAAGCCATAATTACTACTGAGGGTGGACGCGCCTACCCCGAAATTCCCCAGCATACAGTGTACCTGGATGGGTATTGGATTGATAAATATGAGGTAACCAACGACCAATATGCGTTGTGCGTAGATGTTGGCGTTTGCCAACCCCCCTACCAGTCCATCTCCTTTACTCGTACAAAATACTTTGGTAACCCGGAATTTTCGAATTATCCTGTCGTTTGGGTGAGTTGGTACATGGCGCGGGCGTACTGCGAATGGACTGGCAGAAGGCTGTCCACCGAAGCGGAATGGGAAAAGGCCGCCCGCGGTACGGATGGACGCAAATACCCCTGGGGTAATGATCCATTGAGCGGAGAACGGGCAAATTTCTGCGATATTGATTGCCCTAGAGACTTTGCCAACTCCCTCTACAATGACGGTTACCCAGATACGTCACCGGTAGGAAACTATCCTGCGGGCGCCAGCCCCTATGGGGCGATGGATATGTCTGGTAATGTGTGGGAATGGACCGGTACGCTCATCCAGCCCTACCCCTATGATTCCGCCGATGGACGGGAAGATCTGGATGCAAGTGGTGAGCGGGTTTGGCGCGGCGGACCATGGAGCAATGGGGTGTGGTGGATGCGATCAACCGTACGTTACCGCTCAGTTCCAACTTATTGGTTGGACAACCTGGGTTTTCGCTGTGCATCTTCGGAACAATGACCTTCACCCAGATTGGTCAGGATGAAAAGCATAAGCAGGAGCCTTATGACCGCCCGCCTGGAAAATCTCAAACAAGCGCTTCGAACTTTCGGCTTGGATTCCATCGCACTAAACCCTGGCCCATCCCTGACCTACCTGACCGGTCTGTGCTTTCACCTCAGCGAGCGGCCGGTGGTTGTGATTTTCACGCCAGATAAGCCCCCTGTCATCGTGCTGCCGGAACTGGAAATGCTCAAAGTGGCCGGATCGCCATTCCAGGCATTTCCCTATCCCGAAAACCCCGCCGAATGGGACGGCGTCTTCCGCAAGGCCGTTCAGTCGCTGGGGCTGGACGGCAAACGCATCGGCGTCGAGCCGCGCGCCCTGCGTCTGCTGGAATTCCGGCAGGTCAAGAATGGCGCGCGGGAAGCCGAATTCCCGGATGCCAGCCGGCTGGTGTCTTCGCTGCGCATCAAGAAAGATGCGGGTGAAATCGCCGCCATGCGCAAGGCCGTCAAAGTGGCGCAGTCCGCGCTGGAAGCGATCCTCCCGCTGATCAAGATCGGCATGACCGAGAAGGAACTAGCCGCCGAGTTGACCGTCCAGTTGTTGCGCCATGGTTCGCAGCCGGAGATGCCTTTCTCGCCCATCCTCTCCACCGGGCCGAACTCGGCCAATCCGCACGCCTCGCCCTCGGAGCGCAAGCTCCAGCCCGGCGACCTGCTGGTGATTGACTGGGGGGCGACGGTGGATGGCTACATTTCCGACCTGACGCGTACTTTTGCGGTGGGGGAGGTGGACGCAGAATATCGCAAAATCCATCAAATCGTCCAGGAGGCCAACGCCGCCGGCCGCGCCGCGGCCAGGCCGGGCGTGCAGTGCGCCGAAGTGGATAAGGCAGCGCGAGAGGTGATCGAGAAGGCCGGATATGGGCAGTATTTCACCCACCGCACCGGTCACGGCATCGGCATGGAAAGCCATGAGGATCCATACATGCGCGGCGATAATGAGCAATTGTTGGAGCCGGGCATGGCCTTCACCGTCGAGCCGGGGATTTACCTGCCGGGGCGCAACGGGGTGCGCATCGAGGATAATGTGGTAATAACGGAGGATGGGGCGGAGTGTTTGAGTAGTCTGGAACGTAACCTTATCGTTGTCTGAACGTTCCAAAGTGAATTTTGTGAAGCCTACTCTATCTTTATCCCGCGTTGGGCAAAGTCGGTTTTGATGCTTTCCCAGAATTGCCGCGCCTGTTCAGCAGCAAAACGGGCATCGGCTTCGCTGGCTTCCGGCCAGTCGCCCGGATAGCGCGCCTCAACTGCCCATTCTGTCAGCACCGCCAAATCTGGAAACTCGGCCTTCACCTGCCAATCATCGGGCAGTAGGTTGCGAAGAGTGTCCAGGTCATGCCACCAGGGAAATTCGACCTGTAAAAAGGTCAAAGCCGCTTTCAACGCTTTCTCGACGGATTGCTGCGCCAGCCAGCATACATGGCGATAAGCAATCGTTTCATGAGCGAGGATGGTCCCAGCCATCTGCAAATCCTCGTGGGCGTACCTGAGCCAGCGCCGGGTTTCCTGGATATACTCAGCCTCGCTCATAGATCACTTTTCCCTCGCGCAAGGCTGAGCGTAAGACGCTGCCAACCAGGTTACCGCGCCGGGCAATTTCCTCCGGTGTGGTAACAATGACATCTTTTGCAAATGGGAATTGCGCCAGCGCGCGCCGGATTTCAATCGCCGCCTGGCGTTTGTCATTCGTTTCAGTCAGGACAACCAGCAGGTCTATATCACTGGAAGCGCGCACATCCCCTCTGGCCTGTGAACCAAAAAGGATGATCCGCTCTGGATTGGATCGGCGCACGATCTGGGTTGTCAGGCTATGGATGACATCTTCTGCTAACATTCGAACTCCTGAGTACTGAACGACTGCTGTATTATAAAGCCTTTTTTCGTGCTAAAATAACTTTGCCGGATTTCATGTGACACGAAAACCTGCTCCTGTGTGTGATGAACACAATATTCAAAAAGAGTGGCGGATGAATACAAAGAAGTACCCGACCTGCTTTGGTAAAAATCTCGGTAGCAACCTAGACCATTATGCCCTCTTATTGCGCATACATCCGCGTCCACCCCGATGACGAGTACAATCGCCGCTATCACGACGAGGAATACGGCTTCCCGCTGGCGGATGACAACCTCCTCTTCGAGCGTCTTGTGCTGGAGATCAATCAGGCCGGGCTGTCGTGGCTGCTGATCCTCAAAAAGCAGCCGGCCTTCCAGCGCGCCTTCGAGGGCTTTGACGTGGCGCGCGTGGCGGCTTATGATGGCGCAGATGTGGCCCGTCTGCTGGCCGATGCCAGCATAATTCGCAACCGTCTTTCGCAGGCTGCGATGGATGACTTTGTCGAAGAAAGCGCGCAGCGATTGTTTCGGGTATATAATGGGATCTGGCAGGATCATTCCGCCGTGGAGGATTTTTCCTCTGCGCTGGAGATCTTTTAACAGTACTGGCCGCCAGCGCGCAAGGCGGATTGCCAATCCGCTCCACTACGCTTTTGGGCGGATTGCCAATCCGCCCCACTTATGCTCAAGGCATCCCACCTAACCACCCAACCACCTAACCACCCAACTACCCAACTACCCAACCACCCAACTATGATCATCCCAACCGCCGAACCTTTCTTCTTCCCCGGTAACAAGACGGGGTGCTTATTGATCCATGGCTTCACCGGCGCGCCCAAGGAAATGCGCTGGATGGGCGAATATCTGAACCGCGAGCATGGCTTCTCCTGTCTTGGCGTCCGACTGGCCGGTCACGCCACCCGGCCCGAGGACATGATCCGCTCGCGTTATACCGACTGGCTGGCCTCGGTCGAGGATGGCTGGAACCTGCTGCGCGGGGTCTCGGATCACATCTTCCTCATCGGACTCTCGATGGGCGGCATCCTGTCCCTCGTCACGGCGAGCAGGCTGCGGGCTTGTCCTGAGGGCGCAGCCCGAAGGATCGCAGGCGTCGTCGTCATGTCCACGCCGTATAAACTGCCGGATGACCCGCGATTGCGCTGGGTGAGACAGCTCTCCTGGTTCATTCCTTTCATGCCCAAGGGCAGCGAAGAACCGGGCGCGGACTGGTTTGATCAGGAAGCCTTCAAGCAGCACGTGGCCTATCCCAAAAACCCGCTGCGCGCCGTTGGCGAGCTCAACCAACTGATGGTCGTGATGCACGAATCGCTGCCGAAGGTGCGCGTCCCGGCGCTGCTCATTCATTCGCGGAACGACGATTATGTGGTGAAGGACAGCATGGCGCAGATTTACGCGCGCCTGGGTACATCTGATAAGCAGATGATGTGGATCGAGGGCAGCGGGCACGTCATCACCGAAGATGCGCAGCGCGAGCATGTTTTCAAGGCCGCCGCGGATTTCATCCGGCGGGTGTCAATTTAACCGCCGAGAACCCTTCGACTACCGCTTCGACAAGCTCAGCGCGGCGGCTCAGGGCAGGCGCGGGGAGCACGGAGACAAAATAAAACTCTCTGCGATCTTCGCGTGCTCTGCGGTGAAAAATAAACCCATCGAGGCCTGCGCATGACTTCCGACCTGCTGCTCATCTCCCTCTCGCTCTTCGCCTGGGGCCTGGGCGAGGGGATGTTTTTCCTCTTCCAGCCGATTTACCTCCAGCAACTCGGCGCCAGCACGATGACCATCGCCGGCGTATTGAGCGCCTTCGGACTGGCGATGATGATCGTCCACATTCCGGCCGGATACCTTTCAGACCGCTTCGGGCGGCGACCTTTACTGTGGGCTGCCTGGAGCTTTGGCCTGCTGGCGACTTGGGTGATGGCCCTGGCGCGCAGTCTCCCGTTCTTCGTCATTGGGATGCTGCTCTATGGCCTGACGGCTTTCGTCTCCGCGCCGCTGCAGAGCTACGTGACAGCCGCGCGCGGCAAGCTTTCCCCCGGTCGTGCCATGACCCTGACTTCGGCAGCTTTCAACCTGGGGGCGGTGATCGGTCCGCTCAGCGGCGGCTGGATCGGTGACCGCTTCGGCCTGCGCAGCGTGTATTTCGTGGCGGCCTTTATCTTCTTGATTTCGTTGGGGGTAATATTATTCCTGCGCGCCCAACCCCGTGACGGTCATGATCGAGATTCACCGCCTGCCAATCTATTCTCGAACCGGCGTTTTTTTGGCTTTTTGACGGTAGCCTTTATCGCCATGTTCGTCATGTACCTGCCCCAGCCGTTCACCCCCAAGTTCCTGGAGAACGTACGCGGACTCTCGCTGGGTGAGATCGGCATGGTTGGTTCAGTTGGCAGCCTGGGGAATGCCCTGCTCAACCTGACGCTGGGTCATTTCAACGCCTGGCTCGGATTCCTGCTGGCGCAGGCCTCGGTCGGCATGTTCGCTTTGCTGATCTGGCGCGGGGATAGCACGCTCTGGTACGCGGCCGCCTATTTCCTGCTGGGTGGCTTCCGCGCCGCGCGCATGTTGATCTTCGCCCAGGTGCGTCCGCTCATTCATCAGGCCCAGATGGGACTGGCCTACGGCATCACCGAGGCCTTCAACTCAATGACGGCCATCCTGGCCCCGCTCCTGGCCGGCTACCTGTACACCCATGACCCGGCCCTTGTCTATCCGGTCAGTATCGGATTGATCCTGGCCGCCATCTTTGTCAGCCTGATTTTTACCCCGCGCGGCACAGTGATCAGTAAGCAGTGATCAGTGATCAGTTACAGACCACTGACCACTGATTACTGATTACTGAAAACTGAAAACTGAAAACTGATAACTATGCCTCTCGAAATCATCCCCTTCACCCTCGGCCCGGTGTTGACCAACGCTTATCTGATTGCCGATCCCACAACCGCTGAAGCCGCGGTCATTGACCCGGCCTGGGATGGCGTGGTCATCCTGGCCGAAGCGCAACGGCGCGGCTGGCGCATCGGCCAGCTGTGGTACACCCATGCCCATTTCGATCACATCGGCGGCGCGGCTGATATCGCTGATTCGCTGAATCCAGTTCCTTTGGTGGCCCTCCATCCCGCCGATATACCACTGTGGCAGGTGGGCGGAGGCGGGGCGCTGTTTGGCTTCCGTATCGAACCGGGACCCAAGCCAACGATTGACTTGCATCACGGTCAGACCCTGCAACTGGGAAATATCAACTTCGAAGTGCGCCACACGCCGGGGCATACGCCGGGTCATTGCGCCTTCTACTGCGCCGAAGCAAATACCCTCTTCAGCGGCGACCTCATCTTCCAGAACGGCGTTGGCCGCACCGATCTGCCCGGCGGGAGTTGGGAGACGCTGGTGGAGAGCATCCGCGAGCAGGTGTTCACCCTGCCGGAGGAGACGCGGATTTTGTCCGGGCATGGCGGGGAGACGTGGGTGGGGGAGGAGAGGATGTATAACCCGTTTGTGGGGGGATAGCCTTGTCAAGTGCGCTGCCAGTTCAGGTGCATGATACAATCAGACCGTGAAGGAGTGTGAGACATGACTATAATGCCAATACCGATCGGAGTTGAACGGGCGGCCAGGGAATTGAACCTACCCCTGGAGCGGCTGATACAACGCGGCGTGGGTGCTTTCATCCGACAGGAGATGCGCTCGGTCCAGATGGATATAGCCGATCTACAGGATCGTTATGGCGTCGCGTCTGTCTCGGCGTTGCGGGCGCGGATCGAAAAAGGAGAGATAAACAGCCATCCGGCGTGGGAAGATTCCATCGAATGGGAACATCTGGAAGCGCATCTTGATCGCCTGGAACAGATGTTAGGCGAAGAGTGAAATGTACGAAGAACTTATCCGCATCGCGGAAAGAGAATTCGGGGATGTTGTCACCAACTGTCAGCTATCCCATCGCCGGGCTGCCATCCCTTTGAAACTGCGTTTGGAAGTTCGAGATGGAACGTATATTTATGTATGGGTCAACCCCTCTTCGGAGCGTTACTCGTTCCATTGGGAACAAAGAGCGGTGAGGGGAATGATCCACCGGCACGATAATGCTCCCGACCACATGGAGATCTCCACGTTCCCCAAGCATTTTCATAATGGCAGTGAAGACAACGTGCTTCCCAGCACAATTCCAGATGAACCGCAGGAAGCACTAAGAGATTTCTTGGCTTTTGTGAGACAAAAATTGAGCGAGATCGAGAACGAATGACCATCAACCGTGAAGGAGTGCGAAAGAATGGCTGCTTCCCTGCCTCGCCTGATCGAAAACGATGTAGAAAACTACATTCCCGATCCGTATTTCCAGCGCGGCCGGAATTACTACCACAGCGGGGCCATCTTCGATACCGTGCGCCGCGGCAGCTGCATCGAAGGCTATTGTGAAGGATCAGCGTCGGAGCCTTATCACGTCGTGGTTACGCTGGGAGAGGACGGCATCGCCGGCGACACATGCACCTGTCCCATGGACGGCGGCTGCAAGCACGTGGTCGCGCTGCTCCTGGCTTGGGTTCACAAGCCAAAAGAGTTCTCCGAACGCCAGCCGGTGAATTCCGCGCTCGAAGGCAAGACCAAAGACGAGCTGATCGCGCTCGTGCAGGCCATGCTTCAACGCGTTCCGGAGTTGGAGCGGCTGCTCGACCTGTCCATGCCGGGTAAATCCGGGAAGGGCGACCAGCGCCGCACCCGCGTGGATGCCGAAACCTATCGCCGCCAGATCCGCTACGCCATGCGCGACGCCGACGACTGGGAGGCGGTGTTCGGCATCGCGCGGGAAATCGGATTGGTGGTGGATATCGGCGACGGCTTTGCCGATCAGGAGGATTGGGAGAACGCCCAGATCGTCTATCAAACCGTTCTGGATGAGGGGTTGGCCCACTACATGGAGACGCAAGACGAAGGCGACATCGGCAGTGAAATTGGGCGCGCCGTGGATGGCATGGGGGAATGCCTGGCGGCCCGCGCCGGGGATACGGAAGCGCGGCAGGCGATCCTTGCCTCGCTCTTCGAGGTGCTCAAATGGGATATTGGCGAGGGCGGATTGGGCATGAGCGACGGCGTGCCGGAGTTGTTGCAGCAGCACGCCACCATTGAAGACCGCGCCGAGATCCGCAAGTGGATCGTCGCCGAGATCAAGAACATCACCGGCAGCGAGTGGAGCCGGGATTATCGCCGTGAAGCTTGGGGCCGGTTGCTTCTCTCGTTTGCCGATGATGAAAACGTGGATGAATTCCTGGAGCAGGCCGGGAAGCAAGGTCTCCATAAGCCGGTGTTCGATAAACTCATCCAGTTGGGCCGCCTGGACGAGGCGCTGGACGTTGCTCAGAGACACCTCACCACAACCGGCTGGGAGCGTCTGCAAGCCGCGCAATCGCTTTATGAGGCAGGCCGTCAAGACGACGCGCTTGTCTTCGCCAAGGCCGGGCTTCCCGATAAAGACCTGCGGCTGGCCGAATGGGTGGCCGAGGAATACGCCCGGCGCGGCGACACGGCCGGCGCGCTGGAACTTCAGTTGACGCGCTGGCAGGCCAGGCCGGAGATGAAGCTGTACGAGACGCTGGAGCAACTGGCGAAGAAACTCCAGCAATGGGAGCCGCTGCGCCCGCGCCTGCTGGCTGAACTCGAAAAAAGCTCTCACGCCACGCTGCTGGCCGATATTTATTTGCGCGATCAGGAATGGGATGCAGCCTGGGCCGTGGCGGAGAAAGCCAGGACCTCCAAGCTGGCCTGGGGCTGGGGCAACCTGCTTTTGCATGTCGCTCAAGTCTCTGATAAGCATCGCCCGCAGAAAGCCATCCCCGTCTACCTCGACGCCGCCGAACGGCTGATCGAAAAGCAGGGCCGGAAGAACTACGCTGCGGCGGCAGGATACTTGCACCGCGCCCGAGATCTGTTCAGCGCCATGAAGAGAAGCGACGAGTGGCAAAAAACCATCGCCGACCTGCGCCAGCGTCACCGCAATCTGCCGGCGCTGCAAGATGAGTTGAGGAAGGCGGGGGTGTGAGAGGCGGCCGCACCGACCTGCTCGGCGGCGATTGGGAGACGCTGGTGGAGAGCATCCGCGGGCAGGTATTCACTTTACCGAAGGAGACGCGGATTTTGTCCGGGCATGGGGGGGAGACGAGGGTGGGGGAGGAGAAGGCGGGGAATATGTTTTTGGGGGAGGAATAAAAAGATGGCCTGGGAAGAAACAGGCCATCTGGTGAATGGGATAGGATTAGTAAGAGGGAAGAGGTTCAACCCCGATCTCTGCCCATTGGAACCTCCTTTCTGAGACTGTGAATCAAGTTGCTGTTGGATTGCGGCCAAAGGGCTTTGGAAAAGGGGCTTGCGCCCCACAGTCAGGTCATAGGCACCTCCTTATTACTCGTCTTATTGGGCTCTTCTTTTCCTGCCATCGACGCAGATGTTTGCTTCAAAGATTACCGTGATTCTGCCTCGTTAGGCTCATCCAAGATTGTTAGGCGGATCCACTCCCTTCTACATTGATGCGATAGCAAAGCCGACTGAGATGCAAATTATGCAGATGACAATAAACCCAAAGGCTGCTAGTATTCCGCTGCAACCGATCCCATTGCTGTATGTCTGATTGCCATTAGCATATGAAGACTGAGCTTGTACTGACTCTAAAGCCTCTCGGTAACCCCTCACCCGAGCGTTAACGGCAATAAGATTGACAATCAGTATCGCGATGACTATTCCACTGATTATTAGAAGGGCTTCCATTTCGCACCTCCGAACAACATACTTTTTTAATCGAGGGTACTCAGAGTTCTGTCATTGAATTATCGTTGTTTGAACCCAGTATACTGATCTAGCCTGTCACAGTCTAGCGTTCAGTCAGACGTGAGGCTGCCGATGTGCTTGCAGAATTTCATGAAGAACAAACGGGAAGGTGACCTCACCTTCCCGTTTCCTGACACGAGCCTGTCTTGTGCTTCGCTTTATTGTAAGTAACCATGGTACTTGAGTATACGTAGCCCTTCCAGCCGAAGGGCAGCAGGAAGTAAAGCCTTGTAGATATTGCAATTCGGGTTTTTAGCATCCCATCGTCCGGTAGCGCGGAAAGTTTCCAGCGGGCAACCGCCAGCGCAGCGATAACGGTAGAGACAACCTTGGCAGCCGGCCTTTTGGTCCACAGAAATGCTTCGGATAGGCCCGGCAGCAATCAGAGAGAGTAGATCATCTTGCGGCGAAGCGCTGATCGCCCGTTCAGGGTGCATTTGGCATTGAGCGATTTTTCCTGCATGTGTTATGACCACATAAGCCAGCCCCACGCCACAAGCATGCAAATGAGCCCCCGCTTGAACGCGATCCAATAAGCCATTTAAGAATGGACGAGTTGGCATGATTTCTTCGAAGACCGCATAAGCCTCCAATATACCCTGGATGATAGCGTTTTCTTCAAGTTCCAGTTCTTGTGGCCTCTGGGCCAGCGAGGTATGCCGGTAAAAATTCAAACTTACAGGCAGATCACGCTCCAAAGCCCAGCGCACAGCATCTGCTATTCCGGTCGCATTCTTTCCGGTCACAGTGATGGTGACAGCAGGGAGGATCCCACGCGGTAAGAGAACATTGTCTATCGTGTGTTCAATGGCCTGGAACGCACTTCGTCCGCTTTTCATTGGGCGCATCTGGTCGTGCATTTCGCCCCTGCCATCCAGCGAAATCATGATTTTGACATGCTTCTCCGCCAGCCAGTCTGCATCTGATAAGTGGAGACGCGTGCCGTTGCTCAATACTATCTGATCCAATCCTATGCCTGTTTGTTCGGATAAACCCTTTGCATGCTCGCCAAGTTTCCTAACCAGGTCGAAATGCAACGTTGCTTCCCCTCCCGCATACTTTAATTTGACGCTATGAAATTGATGATCCTGCGCTGTTTGAAAGATTCTTTCTACGGCATTCAAGCCCGTCACCTTGTCCATGCTCGCCGAGGTTTTGCTCACATAGCAATAGGGACAATCCAGGTTACAGGCATTTGTGACGTGCAGCCAGGCCGTCAAGGTTTCCAAATGCCCGGGCCGGACCTGCAATGTGTTCCCGGCAGGTTGAAGCAAGGTCTGCTGCGCTAGTATATGATCAACGGTCTGGGTAAGCGGTTGCGGGACAAAAAAAGATTGCCACCGTTCCCAGGCAGTTTTATTGAGTATGCTGGGACCGGCCGGCGCATACGGGCTGAACGCCAACCAAAACTCATCGGTCAATTGTTCGGTATATGCGTCTGGTATCTGGGCATACAAGGCCTCCTGCAATGACCATATCCGAGCAGAGGCCGGTTGTGTTGGACAGGCGCAATCGTTCTCTACAGGCAATGGCTCGCTGAAATTCAATACCAGCGGGCTTTCTGGGCAGGCGCAATCGTCCTCGCACTTGCCGCACGCGCCTGTCAAAACCAGCGGAGAAGCATCCTGCAACCTTATGGCCATATCAACTTCCCTCTGCAAAGATGCCGAAGCAATCGCGCAAAAACTCGTCCAGGTTTCCCAAGTCCACCAATTTAATCTCGCTAGTCTTATAGCGCTCGCGCGCCTCGTGCTCGTATTTGTGGAAATCCTTCATCTCGGTTGGGTTGAACTTTTTTAGGTAATCGTACAGTGCATCATACAGAATGCTCAGTGCGCTCGAGCGAGGCGAGAGCAGTTGGGCGTATCCCAGGCCCAGGACATAACCTTCGGCCGCTTTGTGAAGATAATCCTGCGCTTTTTTATCCTCATGGATTAGTTTGTGCCTCTCGGCAGGCGGCAGGGTCGGCTGTTCAGACTCGATCTGCGTTGCACGCCGCTGGAAGTTCTCCATGGCCATCTTGCCGCGCAGGCCAAAAATCTTGCTCAATTGCTGATAGATATAAAGATCATCCCGATCGGCGGAAGGAAGGGCTTGCTTTTCCCTTATCCAGCAGTCGTCTATACTCGATAAAATGTTCTCAGCCTGTTTCATGGCCTCTTCTGCTTTCTCAATTTCATCGAGATAGTAGTGCGTCCAGCCAATGTTCACCTGTGCATCTAGTTCCAAACGACGGATACCAAGTTCCTGCGCCTTTTGAACGGCCTGTCCCAGATAATACAGCGCATCCCGGGAGCGGCGCTGTTTTTGTTCTCTCCCTTCGCTGGACACGATCCGGTCACGCTGCAGGCAGCCCATCTCGATCCAGGCTTCGATGAGACGCACCGTTTCGCCACGCGCCGGGCTGTTCAAGAACAGATCAATCGCCTCGGTCATGATCCGCTCGGCTTCATCGTAGATGATGTCCAACGGTTCGGCGAGAAAATATTCCCCGCCTTTCAACTTTGGCAAGCGGCGCAGGGCCTCTCCCAGTTGAATCAACGCCAGGCCCAGGCCGCGCGGCTCCTCCACCCGGCGGAAGTAAGCGACAGCGGTGGCTGCTTCCCTCCAGGCCAGGTCCGGGCGCAGGTGGTCATTATCAATCAGCGCCAGCGTGTTGTAGGAGTAGCCAATTGGCACATCCGCTCCCTCCTGCTTACGCAAATTCAGACCATCCAGACACACACGGCGCGGGCGGGCATAGCCGCGATCGGAGAGCACTCGCGATAGGTTGTTGCGAGTAATCGCCTGCTGGGAGGTAAACTCAACTTCTCGCATATAACGTATGGACTTACCATAACCGATAATCGCTTTGCGAGTAAGGCCTAAGGTAGCATAACCATAACCAATGAAGTTATACAAAATAGCAATCACTCGATGTAGTCTGCTCTCTCCTGGATGGCCGATAAAACCTGCCTCATTCCTCTTTGGGAATACCAGTGTATGCTGATCGCGCGCGGCGAGCGCCTCCAAATCTTTGGCCGTTTTTTCCATTTCCCGGAGGGTATTGGGAATGTCCTGACTCATGAGAATGCGGGCGTATCCTTTCCAGCATTCCCTTTCGCCGCGCGCGAAAGTATGTGTCCAAGAGTTACGGGTGGTTTCATCCTCGAATGCTTGAACTTCTTTTTCCACAGCCTCACAGAACTGGACGGCTCGCTCGTATTGTTTGCGCAGCACAAAGCGTTTGATCCAGCGAGTAACGTCATCCTGTTGCGCCACTCGTAGCAGGGCATCAATTACTTTCTCGTCGCGTTTCTCGAGCGAAGGCCATGGGTTCATTGGAATGAATGTCACCGCGTGCTTATCGCGTAGCACCTGCCAGAGTTCGGTTTGAGCAACGGCATCAGCCTCCTCGTCGCCAGCTCTCCACCAGCGATATCCAAGTTCGAAATAATCGTGGTTTATCTTTCTGGATAGATCTAATAGTAAGGAGTAATGGATGCCCTCCAATTCCCACTTCTGGATTTCCTCCAGAATTTCAACGCGGCGCTTCGCCTCCCGTTCCGTCACAGGTGGGAAGCTCACTGAGCGGCTTTGAATCGGACTATCCAGCTTCAAGCCGCGTTCATCCCAGGCTTGGAACTCAGCGCGCTCTTTTTCTAATCCTCTGCGTCGATACTCCGCCCAGGAACTCAGTTTCGTATACATCCTGAGGCGGGCATCCTGCTCATCCTGGCGGTCGCGCTCGATACGGGATAAATGCTCGGCATAGATGCGATAGACCTCGTCCTGCAAGCCCAACCGACCATCTGGGCGGATTTTAACGAGAGCGAGGTTGCGCAAAGCTTCGATTCCGTTCTGAATCTGTTTGATCGTCTCTTGCTCTTCTTTTCCCACCCATTTCGAGGGATCGTCTTCCCTGTTGCTATTGATGGCGAAATGGAGCTGCTCAGCATCCAGGCCGCGCGGCGCTCGAACCAGGGCTTGCAGAATTTCGGCGCGACGGCTTTTCGGATGGGCAAACGACAGGCGGATAAACTCATCCTCGATTTCGAGGCGGGCCTGCTCCAGTCCCGTCGCCTCGATTCGTGCTCGCGCTGCGTCTGGCTTATCGTTCAGGGGTTCAGGGATGGCGCGGCCCTCCATGATCAAATCGGTATAAAGAGCCAGACGGACGGGCTGGCCGCCAGTATAGTGCCATATCGTCTCCACTCGCGCGAGGTCTTTTGCCAGGCGCTGCGTGGTTTCGGCGATGCGCGCGAACTCAGGTTTCACTTTAGCTTCGTTCTGCCAGTGTCGGGAGAGAGCCTCAAAATACACGCGTGTATTATTCAAATCGAAGGGTTTAACCGCGATATCCTCCCAGGCACAATCCTGCCCGGCCTGCTCGATTGCCCCGCGCATGAGGTCGAAGAATGGTTTCCCATCCTCTTCCCGCCCCACCAGAAGCAACGTCGTGTTCGGCAGATTGCAGTTCTGGATTTGATCCGCCAGCCATTGGGTAGTGTAGAGAAGCAAATCCTCATGTTTGATCAGACCCTTATCCCGCAGCCATTCCGAGCCGATGAGGAACAGTTTCTCCACCGTGTCCAGCACCAGCACCAGTCTCCGGTTTTTGGCATTCTCCTTGTAATCGCGGAAAAACTCTTTCTCAGCCGCTTGGCTGGCCTGCTGGATGCCCGAGTACTCTCCGCCAGAGTGACGCAGCCGCTGATAATTGGCGTAGGCGGCATCATAATTCGTGAAACTTATCCCACTTCCTTCCCAGATAAGTCCATCACGAATGGCGCGCATGAGGCCGGCGCGCGCGTGCAGGGGGAAAGAGGTCAGGTCAATGAGGTCAGCAACCACTGCGTTGCCATGTCGAGTCCAATCCCAATCCGGGTGTTCGGCCGGGATAGGTCCCCGTTGGCGGCGCATCTCCCAATTCCCACCCCGCCACAGCACTTCCTCCGCCAGGCGCGATTTCCCCATGCCGCCCGAGCCATATAAGAATACAACCTGGCACGAAGCGCGAGGCTGATAAATGGCCTTTTTGATAATTTCCAGTTCTTCACCCCGATGGACCAGGATGGGAACACGCTGGGCAGCGATCAATAATTGGCTGTTCACGGCTGACTCCCTTTCTGCAATTCGTGCAAATCGCGCAATAATTCACGCAAACTATCCGCAATTTTGTAACGCGGCGGAATTTCTACAATCACCCCGTATACAAACAGGCGTTCGATTTCTCGCAGTGTGAGTTGACAGGTTTCATCTAAACCTATTGCAGTCCATTCGTCCCCCAGTTTGACGGCAATGTCAACCAGCCAGGAAAATTCATACAGCTCGAGTGAGTACCTGGGTTTCCCGCCGTTGATGGGGCGGGTGATAACTTTCCAGCAGCAATCCTTCAAATCCTGGGCGTTGAGCGGCGATAGTTGCCCTGGATCGCGGGATACGGCGCGATCAAAAAGGAATGCATTGGCAAAAGGATTATCCCATTGGTAGTGTTTCAGGTCTTTTATCCAATCATCCAATGATGATTTCACAGCGGGATACTGTTGCTGGACAAAACGGGCGAATTGCTCGCGGGCGAAGGCGGGAGATAAGGGGTCGAGTGTATCGAGAAAAATTCTCCGCTGATGGCGGCGCAAATTGTCGCTTTGCAGGGATTCCTGATCGCGATGGGCGACAATCATGCGCATACAATCCCGCTCAATAATATAATCTAGCAGGCGACGTTCCACCTCCCAGGCTTGTTCTCGGCTGACTTCATCGTAACCATCCACAATAACGAGCGGGTCGTGCCGCAGATTGCAATTGCACAGTATTCTGACCAGTTGGCTGATGATGGCAGAAAAAACAGGGGTGGGGTCCATGGGTGGAACATTGGGGCAGCGCTCGCCAGCCTCTCGATGAACCCTTTTCAAACATTCAAGCACTTGATCAATAGCGATCATTTTATTTGGGTCGTGTTCTTCTCCCCGGTTTACAATTTTAGGAACGTCCAACCAAACCACCAAACGTTTGTTAGAAGGGTTGTGGCGATTCCATTCTCCATGAGCAGCCTTCAATATCCAGGTCTTGCCTGCCCCCGGCGGGGCCACAAACGACAAGACCCGCCGGTCTACAATAGAAGCATTGGCCCACTTTCGAATTTCATCCAAGGCTTTTGGGCGGTCAACGAATAAACTTGGATTATACTCTTGCCAGTCAGACATTCGTCCCTCCCGCTAGGGCGTGAGAAATATGCTCGCCCCACCACATGCTTACCTGAAGCAGAGGCCATTGATCAGGCATCGCCCCTCTATGGAAGTTCGCACTTTAATTGCATGTCTTCCCAATCTGCGTCGCTGATCTTGATCGAGGCCGGGGCGCGTGCCACATGAATATCGATCAATTTGCTGATCACCTGCAACAGGCGGCGGGGAGAATTTCCGGCCTTTTCCATGACCTTTTGATCAAGGTCGAAGCTGGCTTCTGCAAAATCATTCAGCCCAATGTACCGCGCATTCGCGGCGCGGAAGCGCTGCCTCAAGAGGTTTCGCAGCGTTTCCTCCTGCCACCTCAATATTATAGATGAAAACTCTTGCGAATTCAAGCCCGCATTTTTTAATAGCTCGGAAACATTTTTCTCTAACTCGAGGGGGAGAAAGAATTTAAAGAACATGCCCCGCGCTTCCACCTGTGAAAGCATGCCTAATAGGGGCTCGATCAATTTCGACATTGCCTCTTCTGAGCGTTGGCGGGTATCCACTCCATCTATCATGATCAGGGCACGCTCGAACCCCCATCGCCGCGCTGCCTCCAGCCCCTCCCAGACCGCCTCCCAGCCTTTTGGTAGGGCTGTCTCAGGTGCATGTAAACACCTTCGCAACAATTCGAGCAGAGCATCTGAGGTGGCAATATAACGCACTGGGGCTTTTCCGAGGCTTGCCCAGTACGTGCCTATTCCAAATCTTTCAGAGGGGGATGGTTCATCCAGGATTTTCTCGATTAACCGCTTGAGATGCCGGCCCCCTCTTTGCACTTGCCCCTGTAATCCTTGTATTTGCCCATCATCTGGAAAAGGATTCAAGGGGTTGAACTGCTCAATAACTTGTATGAAAAGATCGATTGCCAACGCCTTTGCCAGGCGATCGCCGTGTTCATCCAGCGTGAGTGGTCTCTGGATATCTTCGCCCAACTCATAGGCAACCGCCAGGGTGCCATCGAGCACTGTGCGACAATCGGCCTCTAGCGTCAGTCGCAATGTTGTCTTGCCGCTGCCTGGTTCCCCATAGATAAAAGCATGCTGCGGTTGGCGCAGCATTCGAAGATTAACACTTCTCGAATCCGGCAAGATTGGGAAAATGAAATAAGAATAAAAAGCCTCATGTACCAATCCAATCTCTTGCTCTGCGACCGGAGCGATAAATGGATCAGCGGACAGGTTGAGGCTGTTTAGATAAGCACTACGAGGACTTTCTTCCAAGTGGATCCCTCTCCACACAGAAAGGTGATAGCAACGACTACAAAAAAAGTCGAAACCGGTGAGAAGAAAATAACGTTATTAACGGATGTCAGTTCTGGGCAGCGAAGACTACTTTAGATGTATCTCGTCCCAAAACTGACATACACCCCACGGGGAGTTGTAACTTTCGCACCTAGCATACTCTGCCGACCTGTTATCGTCAAGACTTAAACCTGACAGGAATTGGTCTCTTCCTGACATGTTGCTGACGAAAATTTAGAGCAGAGAGTTTACCAAGCAGTATCCTTCTCCGCGGCGGTTTTTTAAATAAATCGGGCAGGAAGGATCAGGTTCAATTGCGACCCTCAACCGCCGGGCCAATGTGTGTAAATTTGCTTTTGAGCGTCGAATGCCCATCTGCTCAACGTCAACTGGCTGGCCTTTCCAGCGCCACAGTGTCTTTAGAAAATCATAGGTGCTTTCTTCAAGGGGAATCCATCTGTAGCCGCGCCAAACTCCATGTTGATTCGAATCCACATCAAGTTTTAAAGGCATGAATTTTAAGAAAAACGCTGCCTTTACTTCATCACAATAAGCTTTGCTAACTGGCCAGTCCTTCTTCTCTGCAAACTCTAGTAGTATTTCGCCGAGGTTTGTCCATGCCCCCGGCACAGGTTGACCGAATTCATCATCAACCAGTTTCTCGAGCCGGGTTAATAGATTCGCGGATGCCAGTTGTTCGATGGACGTGATCCTGTTGTCGGTGGCGGCGCGCAAGTGCCGATTAACTACTTCCCACGTGTGATATTTCGATACGCTTATTGGAACAGGGCTGAGGCGTCCACGAGCCTGCTCGATGATTATTTCGGCTATCGGGGAAAGAGCGACGACAAGGTTCAAGCCCTCATGATGCAACAATTCCAGCCAGCCAATAAGATCTGCAACTTGGTTCATTTGGGCTGAGGTCAAAATAGCCTCGGTGTCGGCGACGATCGACACCTGACGATAGCCCATGCGGCGAGAGAGGTTGACCAGTTCTTCTATTTGGCCCTGCACATCTCTGTTCTCTGTCTGTGTCGGGTAATAGTCTTCGTACTTAATATCCCGAAGGGCGCTCTCGTTCTCGCTTGGCAGGCTATCCAGCCAGCGAACATAAGCACGCGGGTCGTTGAACTTTTCGATCAGCCAGCGCAGGAAGTGCCGCAGGTTTTGTGAGAGAGCATTGATTTTATTGGGATGCTCTGTAAGATACCTGCGAATAATCTGGGATGTGGCTGCCATGATTTGAAATAGATGGTTTTTCTGCTCGTCCCCCAACCCGGCCGGCCATTTGGTCGGTGAATAGTTGACAATCAGGGTTTCTTCGCCCTGGAAACGCCCGAGTGCCTCCAACATGATGGTCTTGCCGCTTTT
>JASEHI010000034.1 GCA_030018695.1 Anaerolineales bacterium | reverse complement strand
TTTGAAGATCCGCGTCGCCTCCTCGAGCGGTATTGGCCCCTGGCTGATACGCTCGGAGAGCGAGCCGCCGGGCATGTAGCGCATGACGAAGTACGGCTGCCCGTCTTCCTCCCCGAAGTCATAGACGGGTACAATGGCCGGATGCTCCAGCATGGCGATGGTCTTGGCTTCGCGTTCGAAGCGGACGCGGAACTGCGGGTCGTGGAGCATTTCCCGCGGCAGTACTTTGACCGCCACCTCGCGCTCGAAGCGCGGATCGTCGGCGAGGTAGACCGTCGCCATGCCACCGCGGCCGAGTTCAACTTTGATTTCGTAACGTCCGATCTTCTCTGGATTCATACTTTGTAGTATAGCTATGGATTGAAGAAAATGCAAGCACTTTAAGAGGGCGGAGCACGGAGTCCGAAGTCTTCGCGAAGCACCCTGCGGGCCCGACTTCGGCGTTCCTGCAACTTCCAACGTCACGCCTTTCTTAAAGTCAACTTTCCTGTCATTCTGAGTGCCCCGATGCTCTTTCGGGACGCGAAGCCTGCCCTGAGCCAGGCCGAAGGGAATCTCCCGTTTGCGGCGCGGAGACCCTTCGGGCGCACAGACTTGTCCTGAGCGAAGTCGAAGGAACGCGCCCTCAGGGTGACAAGTTATGGTGGGTTTGTGCCAACTTGTTGACTTTAAGAAAGTCCTGCCTCCAACGTGAATTCTTGTTGTTTTCTGTGAAGAATGGGGTTATACTATAAATCCTTTAAGCTCTCTTCGTGCTTTGCCGACCAAAGCAATGAACGTATCACCTCACCGAGGCAACACTAACACAGTTGAGAAGAGGCTATGCGACCCCTTGATAACATTCGAATTTTAGATATAACCCGCGCCCTGGCAGGCCCATACTGCACGATGATGTTGGGAGATTTGGGCGCAGATGTGATCAAAGTGGAACGGCCTGAAAGCGGGGACGAAAGCCGCGGCTGGGGGCCACCTTTTGTCGGCAAACCGTATGGCCCCTACCCGGGCGAATCTGCTTATTTTATTGCCGCCAACCGCAATAAACGCAGTCTGACGGTCAATATCCAAACATCGGAAGGGCAGGAGATCATCCGCCGACTGGCGGACATCTCTGATGTGCTGGTTGAAAACTATCGCAGCGGGGCTTTGGATGAGATGGGCTTGGGGTATCCCGATTTACATCGCCTGTACCCAAAATTGATCTATTGTTCCATCAGCGGTTATGGACGCAGCGGCCCTTTTGCCGAGCGCCCCGGTTATGACGCGATTCTCCAAGCCGAGGGCGGGATGATGAGTATCACCGGGCCGGTGGATGGGCCTCCATCGCGCGTCGGCATTCCCATTATTGATATCACCTCCGGGATGTTTGCCGCGACCGCAATCCTGGCGGCCTTGCATGCCCGCGATCTCACGGGGGAGGGGCAACTGGTAGACATCTCCCTTTTCGATGCGCATATCGCCCTCCTGTCAAATGCGGCCTCCAACTATTTGGTCGGGGGAGAGCCGCCGCGTCGTTTAGGTAATGCTCATCCCAACGTCGCGCCTTATGAGGCATTTTCTGCCCGCGATGGCTGGTTCGTATTAGGCGCCGCCAATGAAAAACAATGGGGATTATTATGTGACATGCTTGGCCGCGCGGACATGAAAACCGACAGCCGTTTTGCCGCCAATGGGAATCGGGTTGCCAACCGGGAGATGTTGGTTGATGAACTCAATAAAACCTTTTCCCAGCGGGATGTCAATGACTGGCTTGCAGACCTGATCCAGGCTGGTCTTCCTTGCGGCCCCATCAATTCAATCCCACAAGTCTTTGCCCACCCGCAGGCACAGGCGCGCGATATGACTCTGGAATCTGAGCACCCAACTGCCGGGACGGTGCGGTTGACGGGCTTCCCCTACAAATTGTCCGAAACCCCGGCAGAGATCCACAGGCCGCCGCCGTTGTTGGGTGAACATAACGAAGAAGTTCTTACAACCCTATTAAATTATTCACCGGAAGATGTGGCGTCATTGCGAAAAAAAGGCGCAATCTAATGTCAACTTCTGGAAAACTACAACAACAACTCTCTTTATGTCATTGCGAGCGCCCCCGTTCGCTTCGCTCAGGGCATGCTTTGCGAAGCAATCTCCTCTTTGAAACAGGGGATTGCTTCGACGGAAGAACGCCGTCTCGCAACGACATGGTTCATATTGAGAATTGCTAAAACTACAAATCAGGAATGGAAAAGATAATGGCCTTCATCAAATCTGAAATACGCTCCGGTGTTTATTACGACTCCGTAGTGCTGATGAAATTGCAACGTTCCCTGTCAGAGCAACCCGGCGTTTTAGACGCCGGGGTGGTAATGGGAACGGATGCCAATAAGGATGTTCTCGAGCAGAGCAATTTGCTTATAGATGAGGTCAAGGGGGCTGGCGCCAACGACTTGATTATTGTCGTCAAAGGCGAAAACGAAGCGTCCGCGCAGACCGCCATCGCCAAAGTGGATGAACTGGTCGCGGCGCGTAAAAGCGGGAACGTGGATCAGGAATACCGCTCCAAGAGTTTGGAATCCGCGGCAAACAGATTGCCTGCTTCCCAATGGGTGCTCATCTCTGTCCCGGGACGGTATGCCGCGGATGTGACCCGCCAGGCTTTGGGATTAAATAAGCATGTGTTCCTTTATAGTGACAATGTCCCTTTGAAGGACGAGATCGCTTTGAAGCAAGAGGCGGCCAGGAAGGGCTTGCTGGTGATGGGGCCTGACTGCGGCACAGCTATCGTCAACGGGATCGGCCTGGGATTTGCCAACAAGATTCGGCGCGGACCGATCGGCCTCGTCGCGGCATCGGGAACCGGCTTGCAGCAAGTCTCCGTCCGAATCCACCAAATGGGCGGGGGACTCACCCACGCCTTCGGCACCGGCGGGCGCGATCTTTCCGAGGATGTCAATGCCAGCACAGCGCGTCAGGCGCTTGACCTGTTGAGCCGCGATCCGGATACAAAAGTGATCGTCCTCGTTTCCAAGCCGCCCTCACCCAAAGTGGCTGACGAACTTATCGAAGCGGCGCGTTTAGTGGGAAAGCCGGTGGTTGTAAATTTCATCGGTTATTCAACTGCCATGCGTAAAATGGATAATGTAACCTTCGTTACAACTTTTGATGAAACTGCCGAACTGGCTGTCCAGTTATCTAAGGCAGTGAATCATAAAGATTTGATGAGTGATTTAAATCTCGAAAGGTTCTCGTCTGGTCAGCGCTATCTGAGAGGGCTTTTCTCTGGCGGCACCCTCGCTTATGAGGCTCAACTCATCTTGAAGGATTACCTTCCAGCAGTTTATTCGAATGCGCCTCTGAAAAAAGAATTACGTCTGGCAGATTCTTTGGTGAGCAAGGAACACACGCTCATTGATCTGGGAGAGGATGAGTTCACAGTTGGCCGTCTGCACCCGATGATGGACAATGACCTGCGCATCCGTCGGCTGGAAAAGGAGGCCGGTGACCCGCGAGTGGCCGTTATCCTGCTGGATGTTGTTTTGGGTTTCGGCGCTCATGCAGACCCGGCCAGTGAGCTGGCCCCTGCGATTGCGAAAGCCCGCAAAACCGCGGAAGATGGCGGGCGTTATCTCGAAGTTGTGGCTGTCGTTTCAGGGACAGATGAAGACCCCCAGGAGATGACCTCCCAAATCCAGATGCTCGAAGATGCCGGCGCAATCGTGGAGACCAGCAACGATGTCGCGGCTCGTTACGTGGGACGGTTGTTGCGAAGCATTGGGGAAAAAGATTTAAGCGCCACTGAACACCCAATGGTGAGCGTCAATCTCTCTACATTTAAGCAACCTTTGGCAGCCATCAATGTTGGCTTGGATTCTTTCACCGAAAGTCTTGTAGCGCAAGGGGCTGAGGTTATTCATGTTGACTGGCGGCCCGCGGCGGGTGGCAATGAGAAGCTCATGGCCATCCTGGAACGAATGAAAAGTAAGTAAAAGGATAGGTTATGAAAGAATTTGTCGCTGCTTGTGTGCAAATCGCGATCACCCCAAATGATGTCAAGGCGAATGTTGACAAGGGAGTGGCATGGCTGAAAAAGGCGGTCTCAGAGTATGGCGCTGAATTGGTTGTATTTCCTGAGACGGTGACTACTGGCTATGAAACCGGTCTCAGCGCTGAAGAATTATGGGATCTTGTTGATGAGGCTCCGGGTCGGATAACTCACGATATTCAGGCAGCGGCGAAGGCGCTGGGGGTACACGTTGTTTGGCCATCCTACCGGCGCGCGGGTGAACGTGGTTTTGTGTACAATTCGGCAATCCTGATCGGCCCTAACGGGGAAATCATTGGTATCTATGATAAAACCCACCCTGCCCCGTGGGAACGCCGCGCTGGCGGTGGTTGGGTAGAAGTGGGTAGCCGCGCAGATGTTTTCGAGACAGCCCTGGGTAACATCGGTATGATCATTTGCTATGACGGCGACTTTCCAGAACTCTCGCGCCTGTTGGCCGTAAAAGGAGCCGATATTATTGTCAGGGTGTCTGCTTTCCAGCGTAGTTACGATATTTGGTATATCACGAATTCCGCACGTGCGTACGATAATCATGTTTATCTGGTTGCCAGTAATATTGTGGGGCCGGACGCTTGTGGAAATTACGGCTTCGGTCATAGCATGATCGTAACCCCCATCGCCTGGCGACTGGCTCAGGCGCGCGGCACTGAAGAAATTATCGCCGCCAAACTCGACCCTGATCCGCTGCGCTACGTGACCTGGGGAAGTAAAAGCCCCCAGAAATTCGATCATTTGGAAGACCGAAACCTTGCCTTGTACGAGGAGATTTTGAAAGAGGCGCGCTCTCGATTCGAAATAGGGAAACGCCCATCGAAAAAAGAGTAAGGGATAGGCAGTCGATTGGGATTAAACCTCCGGTTTTATGAACTCCAGATATGACAACTTTAGCCCCCACCCTCTCTACCCGTTACTTTCCTCGCACAGCCGCCTGGCTGCGCGATCTCGGCCTGATCCTGGCCGGGAGTTTGCTCGTCGCCGCGCTGGCGCAGGTGAAAATCCCCCTGCCGTTCACCCCTGTCCCGCTCACCGGGCAGACCTTCGCGGTATTGCTGGTCGGCGCGGCGCTCGGCTCGCGGCGCGGGGCGGCCAGCATGGCACTCTACCTGACCGAGGGACTGCTCGGCTTGCCATTCTTCAGCGGCGGCGGTAGCGGACTGGGCCACCTGCTCGGCCCGACCGGCGGCTATCTGGCTGGCTTCGTCGCTGCGGCTTATGTCGTCGGTCTGCTGTGCGAGCGCGGGTTGGAGCAACGCGTCCGCACCGCCATTCTGCCCTTCCTGGCCGGGACAGCGGTCATCTATCTACTCGGCGCAGGCTGGCTGTCCATCTCGCTGGGAATTGAGAAGGCCATCGCCCTGGGCGTCCTGCCTTTTTTGATTGGCGATGCGGTAAAAATCTTCCTGGCCGCTTTTGCGCTACCTGCAGCGTGGAGGTTGGTCAAGTAGTCCGATTTTGTCAAAAGTCCAATATGAAAAACTACACAAAAAGGATACACTCATGGATATTGAAAAAGCAAATACCGAAGCCACCCAGCGCATGATGGAAGCCCGTCCGATTGCCACCACCCTGGCAAAGGCGATTGACGTGGTGCCCGGCATCCACGAAAACATGCTCCTTCACGCCGGCCCGCCCGTCACTTGGGAACGCATGTCTGGCCCGATGAAAGGCGCCATGATGGGCGCGTTGATCTTCGAAGGCAAAGCCAAAAATGGCGAAGAAGCCGAGAAGATGCTCGCATCCGGCAAGATCGAATTTTCTCCCTGCCACGAACACATGTGTACCGGCCCAATGGCTGGCGTGATCTCGCCGTCCATGCTGGTGTATGTGGTTGAAAATCAGACGCACGGCATCAAATGCTTCTCCAATCCCAATGAAGGACGCGGCAAGGTTTTGCGGATGGGCGCGTACAGCCCGGAAGTCATTGAAAAGTTACGCTGGATGGAATCCACTTTGGGGCCAACGATCAAAGCCGCGCTGGAAGCGATTGGCGGCATTGATGTGCGCGCCATCATTTCCAAAGCGCTTCACATGGGCGATGACGGGCATAACCGCCTGGACGCCGCATCCGTGTTGTGGACTGCTCAATTGGCGCCTTATATCGCCAAGACCGCCAAAGACAGCGCCACCGCGTTCGAAACAATCAAATTCCTCGGCGAGAATGCTTTGAGTATTCTCAACCCCGTGATGGCTGGTTGCAAGTCAATGACGTTTGCTGGGCATAATATTGAAGGAAGCACCATTGTCACCATCATGGCGCGCAACGGCACTGATTTTGGTATCAAGGTCAGCGGTTTGGGAGACCAGTGGTTTACGGCGCAATCGCCGATTGTCAAGGCGCTTTACTTCCCCGGCTTTACCGAAGCGGACGCTTGTCGCGATATTGGCGACAGTGTCATCACTGAAACTGCCGGTATCGGCGGTTTTGCCATGGCGACTGCTCCCGCTTTGGTCACCTTCATTGGTGGCGTGCCTAAAGATGCCATCAATACCACCCTCGATATGTACGAGATCACCTATACCGAACACAAACATTTCACCATCCCGTTCCTTGATTTCCGCGGCACCCCAACCGGTATTGATATCCGCAAGGTTGTCGAAAAACAGATCACCCCGCGTGTGAACACGGGCGTCGCTCACAAGGACCCGGGAGTTGGACAGGTTGGCGCGGGTGTTGTTTCAGCCCCGATGGGCGTGTTCGAAGATGCGCTTGTCGCGTTCGCGGATAAATACGGTTTCTAATTCAACCTGTTTTGGATGCAGTTGCACTGCATCCTGCTCGCAGTGCAACTGCTCGCGAACAACAAAACTAGAAAAACGGAGGCTGCGATGGACCGAGAAAGTTTCATCAAGATGATGAGTGAGGCCAGGTTACACGACCTGACTCAAGGTTGCAGTATTTTTACTCCCCCCTGGCCCGGCGAAAAATCGCTTGAAGTGCACTTTTTCAAACGCGTCACCGGCGCTTATGGCGGCGGACAAGGCGCGAATGGTCAGATCCTGAATTGGAGCAACACCGTCGGCACGCATCTGGTGGGGGAGCGAGCGTTTCACTCGGGCGGACGCGCGATTGCCGATATTCCGCTGGAAGATTTGAACGGCCCCGGTGTGATCGTTGACATTTCGGGTATGGTTTCTGATTACAGCATCATCACCCCGGAAATGATCATGAAGAAAGCCGAAGTAAAAAAAGGCGACATTCTGATCATCAACACCGGCTATCACAAATATTCCTGGGACCAGCCGCAGGTGAACAACGACAAAGCGCAAGGCGGCGTTGAGTCCATGGAATTTGGTTTTCTCGTGCGTCATCCAGGTCCTTCAATGGACTTTTACAAATGGGCGCTGGAGATGAAACTCAAGGTCGTTGGTGTGGATTGCGGCTCTGCTGAACATCCCATGAACACCCCGATCCGCCGAATGCACGAAAACCATTTCAAATTGGCGGAAGAAAAACTGGAAAAAGAAACCGGCAAAACATGGGACGAGACCTTCCCGCAGGGCGAGTATTATGAACTCACTCACATCACCATGCCGAAGGGACATCTCGTGCTGGCCGAATGTATCGTGGGCGACATTGACAAACTGAAAAACAAACGCGCCTGGATCCAGATCATGCCCATCCCCTATATGGAAGTGGAAACCGCCTGGGCGAGAGTCTCCGCCCTGACTGCGCCCGATGGCATGAGCGAAGCGGACTTCATGGCGGCGATGGAGAAATCTGAAATGATTGACATGACCGTCCCGTTCAGCGTTCAGACTCCGCAATGGCTGAACTACATTCCGTTAAGTGTCACGTACACCAAGCGCGTCGGCGGACAATATTTCGGAATGGGGCGCAACGGTTCCATCTGCAACGCCAGCATCCACCTCGCCACGCACATGGACGGCGAAAAACATTTTTATCCCAATGGGCGCACCATCGGACAGGTACCTTTGTCTGAATGGGTGGGTCCCGGCGTCATTGCGGATATCTCTCACTTGGTCAGCGATTCCAGCGTATATACCCCGAAGATGATCGAAGAGGTGGTTGACATCCGCAAGGGTGACATTCTGGTCATCAAGACGGGATGGAACAAGTATGGCTGGTACAGCGAAGATTCGGATGAATTCCGGTATATGGTCAAACATCCGGGTCCCTCATCCGATTTCTCGAAGTGGGCGGCAGACATGCAAATCAAGTGGATCGGCGTGGACGCGGTATCCGCCGACCATCCGATGAATACCATTATGCGTATCTGGCATCCCAAGACATTCGCGGAAGCCAACGCCAAACTGATCAAAGACTTCGGCAAGGATTGGGATGAGATGTATCCGCTGGAAGGTTTCTATCAGGATATGCACCTCAACCTCTTCCCGAAGAAGATCGTCCATGCCGAGAATCTTGCGGGCGATATCGCCACCGCCAAAAGCGGTCGCTATTACATCGGTTGCTACTTGCAAAAAGCCCTGGAAGCGGAATCCATGTGGGGACGCTTCGTGGCGTTCAAAGAAGGCGGTTGACGAAAGGTTTTTGTAGGGCGATATTCATATAAAGAAGGCGGTTGACGAAAGGTTTTTGTAGGGCGATATTCATATCGCCCTTTGGTTGCGGAATGAATTCCGCGTTACGAAGTACTGACGATGATCCTTGTCACAGGTGCGGCTGGCAAAACTGGCCGGGCGATTATTCGAGCGCTGGCGAAAAGCGGTAAACCTGTCCGGGCATTGGTGCACCGATCCGATCAAGTTGCTTCCATCAAAGCGCTTGGCGTTGACGAGGCGCTCGTTGGCGATTTGCTTGACCAGTCCGACATGGAACGGGCTGTTCGCGGCGTTCGGGCAATTTACCATCTGGCTCCCAACGTCAGCCCGGATGAGGTGTCCATTGGCAAGACCGTCATTGCCGCCGCCCAATCCGCAGATGTCGAGCGCTTCGTTTTCCATTCGGTTTTGCATCCGCAGATCGAAGCCATGCCGCACCACTGGCAGAAATTACGTGTAGAGGAGCAGCTTATTGAATCTGGTTTGCCTTATACCATCTTACAGCCAACAGCCTATATGCAGAATATTCTGGCTCAGTGGAATCAAATCATCGAGGGCAGATACGCGGTGCCGTACGCGCCAGAAACTCGCTTGAGTCTGGTTGATCTGGAAGATGTTGCGCAAGCGGCCGCAATTGTTCTTACTGAACCTGGATACATTGGCGCAACCATTGAGTTGGTCGGCACGCCTGCCATGTCGCAAATCGAAATCGCTGAAGCGCTGAGTGAGCAACTGGGCCGCCCGGTAGCGGCCGAAGTTGTGCCACATGAAGCATGGGCGCGAAGAGCCAGAGCCTCCGGCCTGGGTGAAAATCAGGTATTGACTTTAATCAAAATGTTCTGTTATTATGAAAGTCATGGGTTTACGGGTAACTCGAATGTTTTAAGTTATTTGCTCCGGCGGCAACCCACATCTTTTGCAGATTTTGTCAAACGAATTACAAACGAGTGAAAAAATGATCTCAGAGTTGGATAATTATTTGGAACGGATTGAAGACCTGCGCAGCCAGATTTCTGGCTTGATTGCTGAATTGCCCGCGGAGGCTCTGAATTGGCGGCCCATCGAAGGAAAAAACGATCATGCCGCCAACTCGCTGGCTGTTTTAGCCACCCATATCGCTGGCGCGGAACATTTCTGGATCGCTGAAGTGATCGCTGGCAGGCCTGAGACTCGCGACCGGGAGGCCGAATTTGCTACTGTCGCGACCACCGCAGCAGAAATTATCCAACTGTTGGAGCAGATTGCGCTGGAGACAAGAAATGTGTTTTCCACCCTGAGCGAAACTGATTTGAATGGCATACGCCAGGCGAGAGGCCGCACCGTCCCGGTGCGCTGGTCTATTTTACAGGTGATTGATCATACTTCTCTCCACCTGGGCCACATGCAAATCACTTACCAATTGTGGTCGGGCGGCAAAGCCGTCCACTCGCCGCTGTGGACGGAACGGTTGCCGAAGAATCGGTAGTTGTTAGGCTGCTTGACGATAGCAACAAGCGAACACTGATTATCCTATGAGCAAAGTAGATTCAGCAGGAAGGTCATATCAGGCAATTGAAGTCGCCGATTTAAGAAGGTTGGCCCTAATTGCTCAAAAAGACCAAATCGAATTTTTTGAAAATCATCCCAAATGGGCAAGGTTGTATTCTGGTCGTCAAATCTGCATTGCACTGTGTCAAGGCGCAGCACTCCACTACATTGATGGAAGCACTGGCATTAACGACTTCGATGTTTACACATTTTATAGAAAGCATCCTACTCAAGACTTGTACCCAAAGAGAATAAAGTCTTATGATTTTGGGGATGCAAAATTTGGTCAGTCACAGAATAAACCTGATTTTATAGGACGAAGAGTAGATTGTTTGGTTCGTAGTATTGACGCCCCTGAAAGTGAAGATGTAGAAATATCAATTCAAAGATATTTGATGGGCGGTAAAACTGAAACTGCCCGACTTTTAGCGGCGAAAGTAGTAATATTGCTGGAGCCGAATTGTGGTAAAGTGATTTGGCAGAGATAAGCAGCCCAACAAAGCGTTTAGCGGATTTGCTTACGGGCCGGGTGAAATTAGCGAGTCTGGTGCAATCCGCAAACTGATATAAAAATATTTCTGCTATTGTCAGGCTACGAGCCTGACCTACAGGAATATTTGCAAAGATAACAGACCCATCATTTAGGAGTTGATACTTCATGAAGCCAGCGCCGTTTGAATATTATGCACCCACAACGATAGATGAAGCCTTATCCCATCTGGCGGAACACGGCTATGATGCTAAAGTTTTAGCCGGTGGGCAAAGTTTGATCCCGATGATGAATTTCCGCCTGGTTCAGCCTTCCGTCCTGGTTGATTTGAACAACATCGCTGAACTTTCTTACATTCATCCGGATGAGAGTGGCGGTTTGCGTTTAGGGGCGATGACCCGCCATCATCAGGTAGAAGTTGATCCCCTGGTTGCTGAACTGGCGCCACTGCTTCACGAAACCATGCCCAAGATTGCCACTTCCCAAATCCGCAGCCGCGGCACCTTTGGCGGCAGCCTCTCCCATGCGGATCCATCCGCCGAACTCGTCTCCGTGAGTGTCGCCTTGGACGGGCGTTTCCGGCTGCGAGGCCAAAATGGTGAGCGTTGGGTTCCGGCGAATGAATTCTTCATCGGACTGTTTACGACGCTCCTGGAACCCGATGAAATATTGGTGGAGGCGGCATTGCCTTCCATGCCGGTCCGATCTGGATGTTCATTGATGGAAGTCGCCCGGAGACCTCACGATTTCGCTCTGGTCGGTGTAGCGGCTGTCGTCACCCTGGATGAGAATAAACTTTGCCAACAAGCTCGGATGGTATTTTTGAGCGCCGGTGATGGTCCGATGGTTGCTCATAAGGCTGCTGAATCGCTCAAGGGACAAGCGCCTACGCTGGAAGCTATTCGTGCGGCTGCTGAAATCGCTGCCTCTGAAGATATTGATCCAGGCAGCGACATTCACGCCACGGCGGAATTCCGCCGCCATCTGGCAAACGTTTTAGCGCGTCGTGCGCTGGAGCAGGCTTTCGAGCGCGCCGCGGACAATAAATAACTGATGTTACGCACCGTCCCGAAGGTTTAGGCAGAAAGCAAGCCTTAATTACGGGAACCTTCGGGACGTTCTGCCGTAAGGTGAGTAAATAAGATGGCGTCAATGGAGACAACCATGCAAAACTCATTCAATATTGCTGTAACTGTCAATGACACCCGCTATGAACGCGCTGTCGAGCCGCGCATCCTGTTGAGCGATTTCCTGCGCCATGATCTCGGCCTGACCGGCACCCATGTCGGCTGCGAGCATGGCGTCTGCGGGGCCTGCACGATCTTATTCGATGGGCAACCAGCGCGCTCCTGCCTGGTTTTCGCCGTTCAGGCTCATGGGCACAAAATCACAACAGTCGAAGGATTAGGGACAATTGATAACCTGCACCCCATTCAGGAGGCCTTCCATGAGGCTCACGGCTTGCAGTGCGGTTTTTGCACGCCGGGTATCTTAACCACAATTGTGCCTTTCCTGGAGCAAAATCCCGACCCGAGCGAGGAGGAAATCCGCGAAGCGATCTCCGGAAATCTCTGCCGTTGTACGGGCTACCAACACATCGTTGACGCCGTCAAATTGGCGGCAGAAAAGATGAGAAAATGACCAAAAAATTCATTGGAAAACGCGTCAAGCGCAACGAAGATCCACGACTGCTGACCGGGCAGGCTCTATTTGTGGATGATGTGGAAATCCCCGGAATGCTCCATGCGGCTTTTCTGCGTAGTGATTACGCCCACGCCCGCTTGCTGAGCATAGATGTATCCGCGGCTCGCCAACGACCGGGTGTGGTCGCCGTCTTCACCGCTGAAGATATGGGCGAGGATTGGCAGCCGGGCCCCCCCCTCGTTTCTCCCCCTCCAACCGCTAAAGATGTTATTTTCCATTCGCGCCGCCAGGTCCCCCTCGTCAAAGACAAAGTTCGACATGCGGGTGAGGCCATAGCAGTGGTCATCGCTGAGAGCCGCTATATTGCCGAGGATGCTGTCGAAGATATTTTGGTTGAATTAGAACCGTTAGAGGCGGTGAGTGACTTGGAAAAAAGTCTGCAGGAGGGCAGTACTCTGGTCCACGATGACCTGGAATCGAATCTGGCTGCTCACCTCATTCAAAAGAAGGGCGACTATGAAGCCGCCCGAGAGAAAGCTGACCTGGTTATCACGAGAAGGATAGTCACTGACCGCGGCGCGGCTGCCGCAATGGAGAATCGCGGCATTGTTGCCCATTGGGATGAGAAGAGTCAGCATCTAACTGTATGGGATACAACCCAGGCTCCGATTCCCATTCGCAATGGGCTTGCGGCAAGGTTGGGCTTGTCTGCAAACCAGGTGAGGGTGATTGCTCCCTTCGTTGGGGGTGGCTTTGGTCCCAAAATGATGATGTTCTACCCCGAAGAGATGCTGATCCCCTGGGCGTCTATGAAACTCTCCCGTCCCATCAAGTGGATCGAAGACCGGCGGGAAAATTTCTATGCCACCACCCAGGAGCGCGGGCAGAACCATGATGTCGAGCTAGCTCTGAGCAGGGATGGGCATATTTTGGGTTTGAAGGATGTATTCCTGCATGATACCGGCGCTTATGACCCTTATGGTCTGACCATCCCTCTCAATACCCAGTGCCACCTGATGGGGCCGTATGATATCGAAAATTTCACTTCGGAAGTTAGCGTGGTTTTCACCAATAAAACCCTGGTCACTCCCGTTCGTGGAGCTGGGCGACCGCAAGGCATCTTCATCATAGAACGTCTTTTGGACATCGCTGCGAAAGAGCTGGGGATTGACCAGGTAGAAATCCGCAAGCGCAATCTTATTCCTCCGGAGGCCTTTCCTTACGAACACAAGATTATTGATCAAGCCTTTGCGCCCCTCGTCCTGGACAGCGGGAATTACTGGCCTGTGATGAAGAAGGCTCTGGACATGATTGGCTACGATCAATTTGTAAAAGAGGAGCAGCCGCGTCTGCGCGCTGAGGGGAAGTACGTGGGCATCGGCATCACCCCCTTCATCGAATCGACTGGCGTTGGCCCCTATGAAGGCGCCCGCGTGACTGTCGAAGCCAGCGGCAAGGTCTTCGTGGCGACGGGTGTTGGCACCCAGGGGCAAGGGCACTTTACCACCTTTGCCCAAATCGTTGCTGAACAATTAGGGGTAGCTGTGAGCGATGTGCGCATTGTGACTGGCGATACTACCGAATTCCACTGGGGCACCGGTACTTTTGCCAGCCGTGGAGCCGTGGTGGCAGGCAATGCCATCCACGCATCTGCCTCGATTGTGCGCCAAAAAGTACTCAAGTTGGCCTGCAAGATATTGGAAACCCCTGAAGAAGAATTGGAACTTGAATGCGGCTTGGTACGGGTGGCTGATACCCCCCACAAGTCCATCAGCCTGGGTGAACTGGCCCTGCTGGCCAATCCCCTGCGCGGCGCCGTCGAGCCGGGTACAGAACCTGGCTTGGAAGCTACCGCCTATTTTGGCCCACAATATGGCGCCACGGCCTTTGGAACCCATGCCATGATTATTGAGATTGACCCCGAAACGATGATGATCGCGATCAAACGCTACATCACGGTTGAAGACTGTGGCACAGTGCTAAACCCGCTGATCCTGGAGGGCCAGATTCACGGGGGTGTCTCCATGGGGATCGGCAACGCCTATTACGAAAAGCTCCACTTCGACGAGAATGGACAACTGCTCAACGCCTCATTTGCAGATTACCTGATTCCCTCGGCAACTGAGATGCCGCGCATCGAGGTTGGTCATGTTGAGACAACCTCACCCTTGAACGAACTAGGCACCAAAGGAGTCGGTGAAGCCGGAACGATTCCGGTGCCGGCTCTTTTCTCCCAGGCTATTGAAAATGCGTTGTATAATAGGGAACTTGAAATTCTTGAAACGCCTCTCAGCCCGAACCGCCTGTTTGAATTGCTTGTCAATGAGGAGAAGTCACGATGAAAATCGAAGGTGAGTACACCTTTGACGGCCCACGTGAAGTTGTCTGGGTACTGGTGCGAGACCCCGAAGTGCTGGCCACTTGTCTGCCTGGCACCCAAAGTTTGCGCCTGGTAGGCGAAAACGAGTACGAAGGCGAGATAAACGTCCGCATTGGACCGATAGCTGGGGTCTTCTCCGGGCGGCTCATTGTTTCCGACGAGGCGCCGCCTGAAAGTTGCACCCTGACAGGGGAGGGGAAGGGAAAGCCTGGTTTTGTGAAAGGAAGCGGGAATGTTCAACTTTTCGAGCAGGCTGATAACAAGACGCTCATGAAGTATGATGGCGAAGTGCAAATTGGTGGCCGATTGGCAAGCGTCGGTCAACGCATGATTGATACGGTCAGTAAAAGCATGATCGGTCAGGGTCTGGGAGTGCTCAACGAGGCAATCAAAGCTCGCGTGCTGGCAAGAGCGGAGGCCAAAGAAGTCGAATACACCCCGCCCTCAGAGACCGAGTTTGCGGCAGCTGTCGCCAAAGACATGGCTGGCGGGTTACTTTCATCGAAACTCTTCCTGTGGCTTGCCCTGGCTGTGATTGCAGTAATCCTGGTGGTGATAGTTTGGCTTAGTGTTGGGTAAGGTGGCTTTTCTTACCGCAGTTTGACAAGCTATTTTCAATAATGTACAATTGAAGCGCTTCAGACTGGGGAAGATATAATTGGCTCATTGAGAATCGGCGTGGTGTGCCGCCAGATGTAGGTCGGATTGCCAATCCGACTTACGCCACGCACCATATATGGCGGTCTATCACGGCAAATCCCAGAGAGCCATATAATTAGCCTCAACGGAAAAATTCCGACCGCGGATTCTTTCATGCGTGTAAGACGCTCATAAAAGCAATTTTACGAAAGGAGGATGCCCATAATATCAAACAAGCAGATGTAAATTTGCCCGATTTTTGTGTCCATTCTTACATATTTCCAAAGGAGGAAGAAATGAAGAAGTTTTATGTATTCGCAGCTATGCTTTTAGTAGCCAGTATGACGTTGGCATCCTGCGCGCCCGCGACGCCTGTAGTCGTGAAACCACCTGTGGTTGAGACACAACCGCCTGTAGTTGAGACACAACCGCCGGCAGTTGAGAAAGTGGCTACTTTTGCGATCGAACATTTCAGTGTTATTCAAGGGACAACCTGGTCTGGAGCCCATGATCGCGCTGGAAAACGGATCGCTGAAAAATATCCGAACGTTACTTATATTTACAGAGAGAACGTAGGCCCTGATCTCTCAGTTCCCTATGCCGAAGAGATGATCGCCGCAGAAGGGGCTAATATCGTCGTTGGCAACGCAGAGTTCATGGGGCTGCCTTTGATAGATATCGCAGATAAATACCCGGACGTTTATTTTGTGTCCATCATTGCCAGCGATCTGTCCACGAAGCCGAATTTCATCCGAATCTTCCCCAGGCAATATCAGGCGCTGTACCTGGAAGGGCTCATCGCTGGGGCTTTGACCGAGACAGGCAATATCGGCATCGTCTCGGCATTCCCCTGTGTTCAGGTAATCAGGCGCCAGGCCGGCTTTATCCTCGGGGTGCAGGATGCGGCAAAATTACTCAATAAAGATATCAAGGTGTATGTCAAGTACGCCGGAGGTTGGTATCTACCCCAGGAAGAGCGCGATATCGCCGCGACCTTGGTGGATCAGTACAATGTGGATGTCATAACCCAGCAGACCGACTCGGGCTCCACCCTGGACGTTGCCACAGAAAAGGGCATTTGGTTCGTCGGGAAGGATATGGACATTGTCGGATTTTACGGCTGGTCGAGCACGGATACCGTGGCAGTATCGTTCGACACCCGCTGGGAAGTCCTCTACGAAAGGATCGTTCAGGCCTGGTTGGCTGGTGAAAAGAATCCTGAAACGGTGCTTTACCTGGGCATGGAATCTACAATGACCCTGGCTGACGGTACAGTCGAACCGACCGTTGACCTCATGAACGCCGGCAAGATAGGTATTGACGCCATCAGCCCAAAGGCACTCCCATTGATTCCGGACGTGATCATCCAGCTCGTCAAGCAGAGAAGAGAGCAGATGATGAAGGGTGAGTGGGATCCATTCACTGAGCACGAGTTTTTGAGCAATGGAACTGGCTTGGATATGGAGGGTTTGCCGGTTCCTGCCAAGGGAACAGTGGTCAAGCCAGCTGGTGTTGTTCCAACCATTGAGTGGTTGCTTTCCCAGTTCAACTTCGACCTGGCAGGCACGATCATATTGGAGTAAAAAAGTCTACATCGCTCGTGTTGATGTATGACCGCTAACGAAATGAGGCTCTCTTCTCCCAGGGAAGACCTCGGAGAGGGGAGCCTTATTTGATAAAACAGGAAGAACGACAGGTAGATAATATGCCCATGGAAGGTATAAAACGCGGAGATACGGCCTTAGAGGCGAGGGGAATCACAAAAAGATACCCGGGGGTCGTCGCCAATGACCATATTGATTTCGAGATAAAAGCTGGTGAGGTCCACGCCATCCTCGGTGAGAACGGCGCGGGGAAAACCACATTGATGAATATCCTGTTCGGGTTGGTACAACCCGACGAAGGCGAGATCTACGTTTATAGTGAGAAGGTCAACTTTAGATCACCACTGGATGCCATAGATCTTGGCATTGGGATGGTTCATCAAAACCGCAAACTGATTCCCGCTCATTCTGTGATCGAAAATATCATCCTCGGGCACCCAAGGGCGGGGAATATTCTGAACTTGAAGAGGACCGGAGAAGAGATTACGGAACTCTGCGATAAATACGGCTATAAGATAGATCTCAAGGCGAAAGTCTGGCAGCTTTCAGAAGGGGAAAAGCAGGTCGTGGAGATCCTGAAAGCCCTGTATCGCGGCGCTAAAATTCTCATCCTGGATGAGCCGACTTCTGCCCTCGCGCCTCCTGAAACGAAGAAACTCTTGGCTTCAATCAAAGCCATGACCAGAGATGAACTCGCCATAATCCCGTTCATCACACATAAACTACCTATCGTGTTAACAGTTAGCGAAAGGGTGACGGTTCTCAGGCGTGGGAAAATTACTGCTCGCTTAGCTACAGCCGGCGCTACGGAGGAGAGCCTGGCTAAGGAAATGGTAGGAAGAGAAGTCATCTTCAGGCTGGAGCGGGTAGAGGTGGAGAAGGGAAAACCAATTCTCCAAGTAGAAAACCTCTCCGCCCTCAACGATAAAAGATTTCTGGCTTTGAAAGGTGTTTCCTTTTCTGTGCATGAAGGTGAAATTTTCGGCATCGCTGGAGTCTCCGGGAATGGACAACAAGTATTAGCGGAGGTTCTCGCTGGACTTCGAAAGGCGGAGGGGGGTAAGGTGCTGCTTGATGGAATCAACATTACCCATTCCTCCAGTTTAGAAAGATGGCAGATGGGTGTCGGATACATCCCATCGGAACGCGTAGAAGTGGGTTCGATCGGCGATTTTTCTCTTGTGGAAAATGTAGCCATGAATTATTACTTCGATGATGATTTCGCCAAGCATGGAATCATGGATCACAAGAAACTCAGGAAACTTACCCAAGAATTCATCTCCGAGTACGATGTGGCTGCTCCGAGTCCAAATACAACTGCTAAAAGCTTATCTGGAGGAAACCTCCAGAAACTTATCCTGGCACGCGTAATTTCACGCAAACCGCGGCTTTTAATTGCTAATTTGCCTACTCAGGGACTTGATGTAGGGGCGACGGAGTTTGTCCAAAACAAGCTCATCCAGGCGAAGAAGGAAAAAGCCGGTATCCTTCTCATCTCTGAGGACCTTGACGAGATTTTATCCTTAAGCGATTGGGTGGCGCCGATTTACGAAGGGGAGCTGATGGGCATCTTCCCGGGAGGGGAAGCCAAGAGGGAGAACATAGGGGCTATGATGGCAGGTTTGAAACAAAAGGTGGAAGTGATATGAAACTTGGCAACTACGAAGTGAAACTCGAAAAAAGGTTGGAGTTAACCGCTTGGGAGGCAGCGACGATCTCGATCCTTGCCATATTCGTTGCCCTGGCGCTGGTCAGCTTTATATTTCTCCAGGCCGGGGTCAATCCGCTGACCGGATATAAGGAGATCTTTACCTATGCTTTTGCAAACCCTTTTGGCCTGCCGCTGACGATCAATAGATCCATATTCCTGTTACTGTGTACCTGCGCTTTTATCATCCCAATTAGAGCTGGGCTTTGGAATATTGGGATGGCTGGGCAACTTTACGTCGGGGCGTTGGCCGCTTTTGCAGTCGCGTTTGCCTTCGGCGCAAAGGAGTCTCACAGTTTGGATCTTTCGCCGGGAATTGTCATCCCGTTGATGATGGTCGCGGCAGCTTTGGGTGGTGCAGCAATTGGAGCAATTGCTGGTTTTTTGAAAGGGAGGTTCAATACCAATGAGATCGTGGTGACCATGATGTTAAACTTTATCACTTTCTGGTTGGTTCCTTTTATGATCAAAGAGGGAGGTCTTTTCATGGGTGCCAGCGGGGAAGGTGAAGGCTTTAAGCTTTCCTCCTCCATTTACGCGCCTCTTATTATGGGCGTCCCCTTCACGATCTTCATTGCCCTCGGATTGGCCGTGCTGCTGTATTTTTTGTTTGCCAAAACTAAAATTGGTTATCAAATCAAGGCGTATGGTCTTAGTCCGGCTGCGGCCAAATACGCTGGAATAAGTTCATTCAAGATACCGCTCTTGGTCTTTATCATGGGAGGCGCCATAGCCGGTTTGGCTGGATATCATTATTTCGCCGCGGTTCCCGGTGTCTATAAAATTACCAAGAATTATGGAGATTTTGGCGATCTGGCTTTCTATGGAATCATCTGTGGACTGATTTCCCAGGGGAACCCTTTGGCGGCAATACCATTCGCACTGCTCTTCGGAGGATTGACCAATGGCGGCCGGTTTGTCCAGGGAAAACTAAAGTTGGGCTTTGGCATAGATTATGCCCTGCTTGGCGTTCTAATGATTATTCTGGTTGCTTTTCAATTCTTTTATCGCTATAAGATCGTATGGATGAAAACTGAGAAGGAGAAATGAGATGTGGGATTTCCATGTTAGAAGTTTAGATGCCTCGACGATTTTAACTATTGCCGCTCTCAGCGAACTCATCGGACAGCGCGCAGGAATTTTGAATGTTGGAATTGAAGGTGTGATGCTTTTCGGCGCCACCTTGGGTTTCATCGCTGCTAAAATCACCGGGAGCTATTTGCTCGGCTTCTTGGTGGCTATCGCCATCGGAGGCCTGATTGGTCTTCTCCATGGATTCTTTTCTATAACACTGGGGGGCGACCAGGTTGTGAACGGGATGGGTATCTGGATCCTTGGTTTCGGCCTCACCGCATACATCGGTTACCCATACACAGGGCCTTTAGGGATGGAGAGGATTCCCAAAATCATGGGGCTTTCTCCATTCTTTTTTGTCGGAATTGCATTAATTATCATTACATGGTTCGTACTTTCTAAGACGAGTTTGGGGCTGAGGATAAGATCGGTGGGAGAGAATCCATCCGTCGCGGAAGTTTCAGGGATAAACGTCACCAGAACTCGCTATCTCAGTGTCATCACCAGTGGGATGCTGATGGGATTTGCGGGGGCGATCTACTCGCTGGATTACAATCCGGTCTGGAACTATAACTTCATCATGGGTTGGGGTTTCATTGCGCTGGCTTTGGTCTTTTTCTCCATGTGGAATCCCTTTATTCTGCTTGGTGGCTCCATCCTTTTTGGCAGCCTGTGGCAACTCTCACTCAACCCACAACTGGTACTCCCAGGTATTTTATCCAGGTACGTCTGGAGGATGGTTCCTTTTGCCATGACCATTATTGTTTTGCTGCTCATGTCAACGAAATGGTTCAGGATCCGGTGGGGGGCAGCCAAGCCCGAAGCACTCGGACAACCCTATGTAAAAGGGTGATAGTGTTACTTATCTCTCTTTGGCAAGGAGACTGTCATGACCATAAACACTCATCCTACACTCCCGGAATTTGAATATGTCCGACCGGAGACATTGGCTGAAGCCAGTGAATTTTTGACCCGTTACCCTGGTGAAGCGCGTCCGTTCCTGGGAGGAACGGATATTTTTGTCCGTATGCGGGATGGATTGATAACACCCAATTTCCTGGTTGACGTGAAAAAGCTGGACGGGACGAACGACCTGCGCTTCGAGCCGCAGGCGGGTCTGACCCTCGGCGCCGCAGTCAACATGAACCGGGTGATCGCCTCCCGCGAAGTGCAGGCGCATTACCCTTTGCTGGCGGAAGCCTGCCGCTCAGTCGCCAGCTACCAACTACGCACCCGCGCTACGGTCGTTGGCAACATCTGCAACGCCTCCCCCGCCGGGGATACCATCGGGGCGTGCCTGGTTTTCAACGGCGTGCTGCACATCCATGAGGTTAATGGCCTGCGCCAGGAGCCGCTGGCGGAGTTTTTCCTCGGCCCCGGCAAAACCACCTTGAAACCCGGTGACATCGTGACAGCGATCCACCTCCCCTTGCCGCCAAAAGGCTGCGCGGGGGTGTATCTCAAGCTGGGACGCAACAAATTGAGCGACTTGTCGCTCGTTGGCGTGACGGCACTGGGTCACCCGGACCCCAGCCTCCCGTCGGGTTATCGCTTCCGCCTGGCTCTCGCCTCGGTTGCTCCTGTGCCCCTCGTGCCAACGCAGGCCGAAACATATCTGGCAAACCAACCCATCACGCCCGAAACCATCCGCGAAGCTGCCCATCTGGCTGCCGAAGCCTGCGCGCCGATTGACGATCTGCGCGGCAGCGCTCGCTATCGTAAAGAGATGGTGAGGAATCTATCCGCAAAAGCGCTGAGCGAAGTCTGGGAAAAATTGAAATGACGGGCTGTGTAGATATGTCACTGCGAGGAACGAAGCAGTCTCCCTTTGCAAGGCGGGGATTGCTTCGGGAAGAACACCCTCGCAATGAATTGAAAACAATTATTATTCGGAGGATAATATGGCGTTCCACAAAGTAAACGTCACCATCAACGGTGAAATGGAACAGGTTGTCGTCCCATCGAATATGACCCTGATGCGCATGTTACGTGAAATCCTGGCGTTTACCGGCACAAAAAATGGCTGCTCGGCCGGTGAATGTGGCGCCTGCACGGTATTGCTGAATGGCGAACCGGTCAACAGTTGCATGGTGCTGGCTGTCGAATGTGACGGGACTGAAATCATCACGGTGGAAGGCCTGGCGGGTGACAAACAGCTCGACCCGATTCAGGAAGCCATGATCCAGGAAGGGGGGGTGCAATGTGGTTTTTGTACGCCTGGGATACTGATTTCATCCTATGCGCTTCTTAAGCGTAACCCCAATCCAAGCGAGGATGAAATACGCGAGGCGTTGGTCGGGAATTTGTGCCGTTGCACCGGCTATGTCCGTATCATCGAGAGTGTGAAGGAAGCCGCCAAAAGGAGTTGACTTATGGAAAAGGCCAACACGCAAAACATCCCCAGCCCCATCGGCGAGAACAAACAGCGCATAGATGCCCGCGATAAAGTGACTGGCGCAGCAATCTATGCGGATGACTTCCAGTTTGGGAATTCATTGTTACATGCACGCATCAAACGCAGCCCACACCCGCACGCGCTGATCAAGAAAATTGACACCACGAAAGCCCGCGCACTCCCCGGTGTGAAAGCCATTGTCACCGGCGAGGATTTCCCAGGCTACATTGGATTGTACCTGCAGGACCGGTTTATCTTCTGCCGGGAGCGCGTGCGCTACGTCGGCGATCCGGTCGCGGGGGTGGCGGCCATCAGTGAAGAGATAGCTCAAAAAGCCCTCGATATGATCGAAGTTGAGTGTGAAATTTTGGAGCCGGTACTCGATCCAGAATTTGGCGTCAGCCCCAAAGCGCCATTAATCCATCCCGACCTCGGCCAGTATGTAGTCGCCAGTTTCATTCTGCCGAAACCAGGCACAAATATCTCCAATCATTTCAAAATCCGTAAAGGTGATGTGGATAGCGCCTGGGAGAAGTGTGCAGCGATTGTCGAGCGCAAGTACCGCATCCCCCACATCCAACACGTGCCTATCGAGCCGCATGTCGCGATTGCCAAAGTTGACGAGTCGGGAGGTGTCACGCTGTGGGGAAGTTCGCAATCGCCATTTGCGCAGCGCAATCTCATTGCCCAGTCAATGGGAATATCCCAGAGTGATATGCGGGTAATCGCGCCGATTGTGGGCGGCGGCTTCGGCAGCAAGGCCGGCGTGAGCATGGAGGCGCTGGCAGTCGCAATTGCGACGAAAGTCAAGGGGCGTCCAGTTAAGCTGTTGCTAACCCGCGAAGAGGAATTCTTCACAGCTTTTGTGCGCCAGGGATTGGTGGCCTACTTCAAGATGGGTTGCGACGAAAAAGGCCGACTCCTGGCGGTTGAGAATAGATTTTATTGGGATGCTGGGGCTTATACAGAATATGGCGTTAATATCACGCGTGCTTCTGGTTATAGCAGCAGCGGGCCTTACGAAGTTCCCAATGTCAAGACGGATAGTTATTGCGTCTACACCAACCACCCGGTGGGTGGCCCCATGCGTGGTTTTGGGATGCCCGAAATGCATGCCGGGTTGGAGCAATGTATTGATGAACTTGCCCTGCAGATTGGCATGGATGCGGTTGCATTTCGCAAGCTCAACTGCTTGAAAACGGGCAGTATCCTGGTGACTGGCAGCAAGATGCACCCGACGGGTTTACCGCAGTGTGTGGAGATAGTAGCTGAAGCTATTGGCTGGGGCAAGAAGTCTCCCCCAAGCGCCCCCCACAAACGGCGCGGTAAAGGGCTTGCCCTGATGTGGAAGGCGCCGGCGATGCCGCCCAATGCCGGTTCGAGCGCCTGGGTTGAATTAGCTGAAGACGGTACGCTCAATGTGGGTGTTGGCGGTCAGGAAATCGGCCAGGGAGTGTTTACAGTGGCCGCCCAAATGGCCGCGGCGGCTCTCGGTGTTCCTTACGAATCGGTTCGTATCGCAACTCCGATTGATACGCGCTACAGCCCCTACGAGTGGCAAACTGTTGCCAGCCGCCTGACCTGGAGCATGGGCAATGCCATTGTCCGCGCTGCCAAAGACGCCCGCCGGCAGATCCTGGAAGTAGTGGCTGAAGCCTGGGAAGAGACAATCGAAGACCTGGATATTGTCAATGGCGTGGTGATTTCGTTCAAAAGCGAGAAAGAAATACCGTTGAAGAATCTTGTCATCTACGGCTTGCCCAAGCCAGGCGATCAGGGTTGGCGAGGAGGTCCCGTGATCGGGCGCAGTAATTTCATGCCCACTTACGTCACCGGCCTGGACCCAGAAACCGGACAAGGGGAGCGGGCCGTGGTCCATTACACTACCGGAGCTCAGGCCGTCGAATTGGAAGTTGACCTGGATACAGGCCGGATCGAAATCCTCAAAGGCGTCTCTGCCTTCGACGTTGGCAAGGCGATCAATCCCGAAATGGTGAAAGCGCAGATGGAAGGCGGCTTTGTCCAGGGAATGAGTTCAGCCCTATTTGAAATCCTCCAATTGAAGGGTGGCGTGGTGCAGAATCCCAGCTTTGTTGATTACCGCATCGCCACCTCTGCAGATATTCCCAAGGATCTGCAAGCCTACATTGTCGAAGTCGCGCAGGATGATGGACCCTGGGGTGCCCGCGGCATCGGTGAGCATTCGATGGTGCCCACCATCCCCGCGATTGCAAATGCAATTTATGATGCCGTGGGTGTCCGCTTCGAGGGTCCTCCCTTCACGGCAGAAAAAGTATACCTGGCTATGCAAGACGCTGGCCTGATCGAATGAGTCGTCTGGCCCGTGGAGTTTTTGAGACTCCACGGGCCTGCCTCAGTCACTGGGGATGGCGAGAAATTTCTGCCTTGACATGTATACAATATCGTATACAATTAACAAATAGGAATGTTGTCGCAATCAGGAGCCTGGAATGAAAACCAGGAAGGCTTCCGCTCTTAGCACGGATGTTTTCGCAGTGATTAAAGAACGAATTATTCGCTGGGAATATTCCCCCGCTCACCGCTTTACTGAAGAAGAACTTTGTAAAGAGTTTGGTGTGAGCCGCAGCCCGATTCGTGAAGCATTGCACATGCTGGTGGATAACGGCCTTGTCACCAAGGAACCTTATCGGGGGTATACGGTCAGGCAACCGAATTTGAAAGAAATCCACGATCTTTACGATGCCCGCCAGGCTTTAGAGCTCTTCATTGTGGAATGGCTTGCCATCCATGGAATGCCTGAACGTGATTGGATGGAGTTGCACGATACCTGGCAACACATCCTACAGAATGTACCCGGGGTAATAACTGACTTCGCTGAGAAAGATGAGGCTTTTCACGAAAAATTAGCCGAGTGTACGGAGAATCAGGCATTACTCCAATATCTGATCAATATTAATGACCGGCTTCACTTTATTCGAATGACTGATATTACTACTGCCGCTCGTCTACGCCTGACGTGTGAGCAACACTTGGCAATCCTGGATTATGTCAAGAGCGGTGACGTTCAATGCGCGCGTGAGGCGATGAGATTGAACATTGAAGGAGGTCGTCAAAACGTTAATCAGGCTGTAAAAGAAGCTCTCGCCCGCTCATTCCAAACCCTTCATCGTGTCGTTTAAGAAAAGCGTCAGCCCATGGGGTTGTTTCTTGATGAGTCCGAATTTTCCCCTGTTCTCCGGAGATTACCCTTATGTCAAGCTATGAAATCCTGATCAGGAACGCCCAGCTTCTGAGTGCGCCGGGCAAGAAAAAGTCCATCGCAGTGGCAGGCGGCAAGATCGTCGCGGTTGCCGAAAAAATAGAGGGACAAGCAAGCATTGAAATTGACGCTAAAGGAATGTTGGTTAGCGAGTCCTTTGTAAATCCTCACCTTCATTTATGCAAAGTATATACGCTGCAAATGATGGACGAGAAAGCCCTGCTGGATTACCACGCAGCCGAGATGGGTAAAGCCATGACAGCCATTGAGCTGGCTGCCCGTGTCAAGGATAAATATGACGAGTCCTGGATCATCAAAAACGTGCGCCGCGCCATCGCCCAAGCAGCCCTCTTCGGCTGCACACACGTGCGCGCTTTCGCCGACGTGGATACTAAAGCCCGCCTGGAAGGGGTGAAGGCTCTCATCCGCGCGCGGGAAGAGTTCAAAGACATTGTGGACATCCAGATTGTCGCCTTTGCCCAGGATGGGATCG